>CALCNY010000281.1 GCA_937897585.1 uncultured Chitinophagaceae bacterium
TTTCTACTTACATTAAAGTCCCAATACTTTTTCTCAAGCCCATCAATAGTATCAAATCTCGCACTTTCATTTTCAGCAGCGAGATTTATTCAAAAAAATGCATTTTGTGAGTAATAACTTTAAAAAATGTATCGCATAACATCCCCAAAAAACAAAAACGCCTCGTAAATTTTCATTTACAAGGCGCATTTTCAGTTGCGGACCGGACGGAAAATGAACATTTCCTCTCAACCCCTTGTATTTCCTGTATTTTTTACTCTCTTGTACTTGCTTGGTAACCATTTGGAAACCCAGTAGCTAAAGATGGGGACTTTAACTTCCGCCGCTGTGGTTAACCATTAGCAGAACAAATGTATCAATTTAATACATATTTTTTCAAAAAGAGCGTCCGTATTTTTTTCTTCCCTAATATTAATATTTCAATGTAAAGCTTCCTTGAGTGATATTCATTCGGTAAGAAATACGCATTTGCTTTTTGTTATTTCCATCTGCTATATAAGCTGCATTTTCCTGCACTTCTTAAAATCATATCTACTTAGGCAATTGGCAATGGGTATATATATACCATTGCCATATTGCCATGAGTGATTTTACCTATTTAAGAAAATAAACTAAACAGCAAATTATGATTAAACTACTTACGGAAACCCTAATGCAACAACAAGTTGCCAAAGTGCAAGTTCATTCGTTTTCAGCACGAAAGCAAGTAACACTATTTGAGAGCGTATCTGCTCCAGAAATCAGCTTTAACAGCTACAGGCTAATTTCTGATTATCATTTCTATCTAGATTCACTCTATCGTCAGTGCAAGACATCACTAGAGGATTATATCAATGCGAGCACTCACGATTCTGAACTCCTTAAAAAAAACATAGATTTATTTAGATTTGAAGTAAGAGAATTCAAAAACAGGTATTTTCCAAAAAATAACGAGCAAGTACTTTTTAATCGAGTTGAATTTGTAAAAACCCCGTTATCAAATATTAATGATGATTACGGGCTGAAAAAAAAATCATAGAATATTTCAACATTCAATTTCAGCTCATTGAGATGCTTGACCAACTCTTTTTTCATCGCATCCAACATCTGGAAAGATTCTGTACCAATAAAAGTTTGAAAGAACTAACCCTTTCTGAGACTTTGAATATACCTACTAGTAAAGAACTTTCTGCCTATCATAAAGGTCAATTAAGTTTATTTCCAAAAGAAAGCGGAAATACATTTTTAAAATGGACAAGAGATAAAGTTTCATTTGTAGAACTATTTGTAACCATTTATGAAAGCAAGGCTATTCTTGGGAAAAATGATCAACCCGTTTCTAAAAAAGACTTCTTAGAAGTGTTGATGTGGTTTTTTAACATCAGAATTTCTCAATGGTCTAGATTGTTAAATGCAGCAATGGATAGAAAAATAAAGCGTGAAAGTCCGTATTTACAAGAGTTAAGCCATTTGTACAATGAAATGGTAAATAGGCGTATCTAATAAATCTCATGTAAGTTACATGTAACATACAAAAAGAAGTTTTCAAAAGGGCTTAGCATTGCATCCTGAATTAAAATCATGATGCAAATGGAAAATAAAATATCAATACCTAAAGTCGACTATGAAAAAATTATCGATAAAGTCTCCCAGCTAGAAAAAGAGGTAGCAAAGCTGAAAGAAATGAATAATCTTATTCCTGAGAAAGAAAGGTATATGGACATAAAAAATGCATGTTCTCTTTTGGGGATTAGCAGAGCAAATCTATACCGTATTATGGAAAGAGGAGAACTAGGCTATACAATAATAGGGAGACAAAGGAGGCTACTTATAGTTGATTTAGAGAAGTATTTTGAAAAGAAACGCAAAGAAGCGCTTGACTCTATTCTATAACTACCTAAATAAACTTCAATGGCACTTAATAAAGAAGAAATTTTATATAAAACGAACAAGGGGCTTGACATTTTCAAACATTTTTTAGGAAATAGATTTACTAAGGTTGGCAAATCATTTAAAAGCCCATTTTACCAGGACAGCAAAGCCTCATGCTATATCTATCTTGATAAAAAATCCAATATCTATAAATTCAAAGATTTCGGTGATTCCGAATACATCGGAGATTGCTTTTTCTTCGTTAGTAAAACATACGGTTATAGCTGTGATGATAAAAGTAATTTTATAAAAGTTCTTGAAATCATTGATGGAGAACTTGGACTAGGTCTTGAAGATCAAAAACAAAAATTTGAGCGTATTGTTAGAAACAGCAATGGTGCTGTAACAACTGCTGTTAATATTCCTTCTATTCATGATGGTTTTGTAACAGCCAAGAATAAACTACCCATTCAATACAAGGAGTTTTCAAAAGAAGAACTTCTATTTTGGAATCAATATGGCATTTCAGTTGATGTGTTGAAACGATATAATGTTCACTCAATTGAAACTTATCATGGAATAAGTAAAGAGAATAAAGAATTCATTTTACAAAATAAAAATGACCAGCCAATTTTTGGCTACCAGGGTCGTTGGTACACAAAAATCTATCGTCCATATTCACAATTAAGATTTCTGTATACCGGCGAAATAACTGAAAACTATGTTTTTGGTTTAGAACAACTTCCTGTTCGGGGTGATATACTTTTCATTACAGGTGGGGAGAAAGATGTTTTAAGTTTAGTATCACATGGATTTCACGCCATTTGTTTGAATAGTGAAACAGCTCACATACCAAAGAATTTATTAAGAGGTTTAAGCTACCGATTTAAGCACATTACACTGCTTTATGATACTGATGAAACTGGAAAAAATTCAATGGTAAAACTAGTCAAAGAATATAAGAGCTTTCAAATAAAATCTCTGCTGCTGCCGATGCCAGGTACAAAAAAAGAAAAAGATATTTCTGATTTTTTCAAGCTAGGACATTCGGCTGATGATTTAATGATGCTCTTTTTAGAGATGCTTGACCATTTATATGAGGATACAATTTCTGTTATGAAAAGTTGTGAGATTGACTTTGACAATCCACCTAAAGCACCGGAACCATTAATAACAATCAATGATGTGACCATTGGGTCTCCTGGAAATATTGTTTGTGTGGCTGGTGCAGAAGGTAGTGGAAAAACCAACTATTTAGGAGGATTACTTTCAGGTACATTAAACCCTGATAATACAAGCATTGATACAATAGGGACTTATATAAAATAAAATGGAAATAAGAAAGCTGTTTTGCTTTATGACACAGAACAATCAGAGTATCAACTATACAAAAATGTTTCTTATATCGTTAAGAGAGCATCTTTAAGTCACCCTCCTTCCTGGTTTAAAACATTCGGCCTTGTTGGCATTTCCCGTAACGAGCGAATGAACTTGATTTTAGAATCAATGGATCGTTTATACTATGAACACGGAGGGATTCACATGGTCGTAATTGACGGTATAGCTGATTTGCTCAATGGCGTGAATGATGAGGAGAGTTCTGTAAAACTTATTGAAGAATTATTTCGTATGGCAGCAATTTACAACACCTGTATTATTTGTGTGGTTCACATGGCTCCTTCGGGAATGAAACTTCGTGGCCACCTTGGTTCAGAGGTTCAACGCAAAGCCGCCGGGATTTTACTCATTGAAAAAGAAACAAACGCAAATTGCAGTGTAGTAAAAGCTTTAAAAGTTCGTGACGGTTCTCCATTAGATGTTCCATTAATTCAATTCGGTTGGAGCAAATCTGAAGGTCGCCATGTTTTCCTGGGTGAGAAAAGTAAAGAAGAATCTGAAACACGAAAGTTAAACGAACTTAACGAAGTTGCTAAGGCGATATTTTCCAATAGACAGTTTATTCCTTCTTCTGAATTGGTAAAGTTTGTTATGGAAGAAATGGATGTAAAGGAAAGAATGGCCAGAAACTATATAAAATTCATGAAAGACCATGAGATAATAGAGAGATCAAATACCGGGAATGGTGATTATTCCTTGCCTTTACCACCTTTTTAACAGCTTTTTCCTATGATTTTCCGAAAAATTGCCAGTTTCGCCCCCATTTTGCTGGCAAAAGTCCCATGGTTTTACTGTGGGACTTTGGTTTTTACTACTGTTTTACTAACCTTACTATTAAAAATAAAGAGTTAATCAAACATTCTTGCTTGCTTTCTTGATATTTAGAAATATGAATAAATACAACAAATTAAAATCAATAAATTTGTAGTTATAAGTATAAATATAAAACATAGGAATTATTTACAATGCCGGAACAGCAAAATATAGAATACAAACAAAGTTGGCACGACGATTACTTGAAGTGGGTTTGTGGCTTTGCCAATGCTTATGGTGGTGTAATATTTATTGGAAAAAATGATAATGGTGACGTTGTAGGTCTTGATAATTCCAAAATTTTAATGGAAGATATTCCCAATAAAATAAAAAATTCCATGGGGATTCTTGCTGAAGTAAATCTTCATCAAGAATCCGGAAAATATTTTATTGAGATTATTACACATCCCTATTCCGTTCCTATTTCTTTAAGAGGAAGATATTACTTTAGAAGCGGTAGCACAAAGCAAGAATTAACAGGAGCTTCATTAAATGAATTCTTATTAAAGAAATCAGGCAAGACTTGGGATGATGTCATAGAACCACGAGGTAATTTTGATGATATCGACGAAAAAGCAGTAAGCTTATTTTTGAGAGCTTCGGAAAATGCTGGTCGCTTACCCGAAAATAGCTTATTGACAATACAAGAATTATTTGAAAAGCTTCGTTTAACAGAAAATAATCAATTGAAAAGGTCGGCGTTTATTTTGTTTGGCAAAGACCCCGGTAAATTTTATCCAAACACATTTGTTAAAATTGGTCGTTTTGGAAAAGATGATGCAGAACTAAAATATCAAGAAATTGAAGAAGGCAACTTAATTATTTTATTACAAGCCGTTTTGTGGAAAATCCACGCAAATTGACCCCCTAAATCCATTTGAAACTGACCCCCTCG
>CALCNY010000282.1 GCA_937897585.1 uncultured Chitinophagaceae bacterium
TCTCTAGCTTCTCTTTCGAGTGTAGAATCAGCTTTTATCACAAAATCTTTTTTGTCTTTATTTTTTTCTCTGTCTTCTTGCATGTCAACAAACTTGCCTAACACAGCATATTTCAATCTTCTTCTCCATAAATCATATCTTTCCGCTTCATTTTTGGGATAATTTAATTTATCTCCATCAAGTTGCACTTTTTCATCCGTTGTAAAATCCATTGGTTTTATCAATACCTGTTGCGGAATCAAAGCAACTTCATTAATTCTTTTCAGATAAACATCACTGATGTCGTAAAAAGATTCAAGTGGCATGCCATGAATTTCATCATCCAAAACATGTTGGTATTTTTTAAATTTATCAATGTCAGATTTTAGAAAAATGGTTTTTTCATCGTCTAGTTCTTTTAAAAAACTTTTCAAAAGCTCTTCACTGAAATTGTCGTCAATTTTCTTTGGACTGAAATGTCCTTGCTCAAGTAACATGCTTACATTTTTTAAAATTCTTGCATGCCTTTCTTTGGAATCATCGTTATCACTACGTCCTTGAGACTGATAGGTAAAAAACAAACCTAAAAAGGTTAATACGATAACGACAGGAATGAATTTCTTACTCATAATAAAATCAGCAATTTTTTGCATGTTGTAAAAATAACGGAAAAATGCTCTCCTCCGCAGGATATAAACGAAGGAATGTGAATAATGTTTTGTTAAACAAAATATTATACAAAAATGAGAACTCAGTTAAACAAAAAAAGGAAAGCAGAAAAGAAAAAAGCTGTCTAAAAAAGACAGCTTTTGGGGTAATTGATGGGGCTCGAACCCACGACCCTCAGAATCACAATCTGATGCTCTAACCAACTGAGCTACAACTACCATTTGATTGGGAAGCAAAAATAAATAAAAACTAATCGCTTACAAAAGTTTATTTTAAAAAACCAACCTAAAATTCAAAATAAATTTTAAAATGAAGAGAAATACTGGTGATTTATAAAGTATTTACTGAAACATGTTGAGAAACTCTCCCCTTCTTCTGCTGGCTACTTCAATTTGAGTGCCATCCTCCATAGTTACAGTGCCTCCTCGGCCTTTATTGTAACGGAGCATTCTGTTGATATTAACCAGGTGAGAATTATGAATTCTGAAGAAATAATTTTTAGGCAAGATTTCTTCGTATTCTTTAATATTTTTAGAAGCTATAATCTTGTCTTTTTTGTTTGTAAAAATATACGTGTAAGCACCGTGAGCTTCGCATCTGATGATGTCCTGCATTTGAATGAATACAAATCCTTCCACAGTGGGAACGGCTATTTTCTGATTCAAATTACTTTGAACTGCCTTTACGTTGGACATTAATAAATCCAATTGATGATTTACATACTTTTCAGAAATGCGTTTTACTGCTTTTTTAGTAGCAGCTTGAAGATCTTTTACAACTAGAGGCTTAATGAGATAATCTAAAGCTGAATATTTAATAGCTTTTAAAGTATATTTTTCAAATGCTGTGATGAAAATCACTTCAAAATCAAAAGGCATAAGTTTATCAAGTAAATCAAATGCAGTTTGCTTGTTAAGTAATATATCCAGAAAAACCAGGTCAGGCTCAAGCTCAGTAATGAGTTTATAAGCATCGGTCACATTTTTTGCCTCTCCTACAATATCTATTTGAGGGCAATGTTCGTTCAACATTTTTTTTAGTGACCGAATGTGCTTGACCTCGTCTTCAACTATAATTGTTTTAAACATTTGTCGAGCAGTTAAATTACCACAATGAAAAATAAACAAAAGAAAAAATGACGTTATCGAAACTCAGCCATCAAGTTTTTCTTAGTTTAATATGATGCAAACAAATAAATATTAATCAAATCTTAATATATAAATTAACAAACGTGTAATAATAATGGGTAATCGTGTAAAAAAATAAAAAAGAAAATTACAAAACTGATTTTTTCTGAATAAAAAACTAGAATGGAAAAATTTGATGCTGTATATCATCTAAATAAATTTAAAAAGCCTGCCTTCCTTCTGGTTGCTAGTTCAACTACTGAACCATCTTCCATCGTTAATAATCCACCCCTACCTTTATCATATTTCAAAAGTCTTTTTATGTTGATAATATGAGAATTATGTACCCGATAAAAATTTTCGGTTGGCAATTGTAATTCATATTCTTTTATGTTTTTAGAAGACACCACTTTTTCTCTTTTTACAGAATAAATGATAGTGTAGGCTCCGCTCGCCTCGATTCTTATAATTTCATCTAGATCATAAAAAAGTAAGCCTTCTACAGTTGGCACCGCAAGACTGGCTGTTGTATTGGCATTGTTTTTATATTGAGAAAACAACACACCAAACTGATTATTTACTGTTTTGTTGGAAGATTTTATTACTGCTTTTTTTACAACATTTTGCAATTCTTCAATGTTGACAGGCTTCAGTAGATAATCTAGTGCTGAATATTTAATTGCTTTTATAGCAAAATTGTCATGTGCCGTTACAAAAACGACATCAAATTCAATAGGCATTAATTTATCCAATAAATCAAAAGCGGTACCATTTGGCATCACAACGTCGACAAACAACAAGTCGGGTTTTGATTTTATGATTAAAGCATGAGCGCCTTCTAAATTACGCGCTTCGCCAATCACTTCAACCTGAAGGCAATAATCCCTGAGTATAGTTTTAAGGAGCTTAATATTTTTCGCGTCATCATCAACAATAATGGTTCTTAGCATAAATTATTTTATCGCTTCAATAATAGATGTCACAAGCCATTTTTAGCTAGTGATTATAAAAAGAAAATAATAATTATTGCTGAGTTTCAGTTATTGTGTGATAACTAGGTTAAAAATAAACAGTTAATTAAAAAGAAACAAAAATTAGTTATTAAATAATGATGGTATCTGAATTTCAATACACATGCCCATCCTTCACTATTAAAAACACTTTCAGAATTTCATATGATGGCAACCCTTGCTCAATCGTAAAGTTTACAAAGTTTTTCCATCAACTCTGCTTATGCCTGTTTCTGTAGCGAACCATAAATAACCTTCTTTATCTTTAACGGCATGATATACATGATTCCCTGCTAGACCGTCTTTTGTGGAATAATTTTTATAGGCATAGTCTTGTGAAGCTCCCAACTTAATTATGAAGAAACTCAGAAAGAAGATATAATTGAATTTGTTTTTCAAAAAATGAATAAAATGAACACTTATGCGGTCTATAATCGGCAATTTAAAAAATTTACCATTATTTTGCTGAAATAAAAAAATTAACGATGAATCAAATTTCATTCAAAAAATTATTGCCGCATGTAATTGCTATTGTTATCTTCTTATTGGTAGCAATCATATTTTGCAAACCTTCTCTGGAATCCGGGGTGATATTAAAACAAGGTGATGTTGCAGGATGGCAAGGTATGAGTCATCAGTCTTTTGAATACAAGGAACAACATGGACATTTCCCTCTATGGATTACAAATATGTTTTGTGGAATGCCTGGCTATCAAATTGCGATGGAAGGTTACTGGTCGCCACTTACAATAATAGATAAAACCATACAATTGGGTTTGCCGCAACCTATCAATTTCTTTTTTCTAGCTTGTATATGTTTCTATTTCATGTGCATCTGTATTGGCATTACTCCATTTGCGGCTATTATTGGATCAATAGGATTCGCTTATAGCAGCTTCTCTCCCATTATAATCACTGCAGGTCATAACACTCAAATGCTTGCCCTTGCTTATGCTCCGGCCGTTATTGGCGCCATCATATTAATTTTCAATAAACGTTACTGGATTGGCTTTGCGTTAACCGCTTTACTCACCGCATTGCAAATTGGACAAGGTCATCAGCAAATTTCTTATTATCTGTTTCTTGTGATTGGATTCATGACCATCTCTTATTTGATCTATTTTATCAAAAACAAACAAGCGCCACATTTCTTCAAAAGTATCGGACTTATCGCTATTGCTGGAGTAATTGGAGTGGCTGCAAATGCTTTGGTACTAATGACTACCTATGATTATTCGAAAGATTCCAAAAGAGGCGGACAACTGGTAATGGATGGAAAAACAAATTCAAAAGACAATGTAAAAGATGGCAAGACCACTGGTCTAACTAAAGACTATGCTTTTATGTGGAGTTATGGCAAAGTGGAAACATGGAGTCTGTTGTTTCCAGGCGTAATGGGCTATGGATCGCATCAGGCAGAAAGAGACGGAGATGTTTATGTGTTTCCACAGATAAGTGACAATGGACATCTAATTAAATATTTGAATGAAGAGCTACCAAATTTCCCTGCAGATCAAGTGGCAAGTCAAATGAACGGAGCATTATATTGGGGCGACCAACCTTTCACTAACGGTCCCGTATACCTTGGCGCTATCATTTGTTTTCTTTTTGTATTGGGAATGTTTATCCTTGATAATCGCCACAAATGGTGGATTCTAGCTGCCAGCGTATTCGCTATTTTGTTATCATGGGGAGAGCATTTACCGAGTTTCAATTATTTCATGTTTGACTACTTCCCACTGTATAATAAATTTAGAGTACCTACTATGACCTTGGTTATTCCGCAGTTATTGTTCCCTGTCATGGCCGCATTAACCATCAATAAACTTTTGACTTCAAATGATGAGTTAACTTGGAAACATTTCCAAAAAGCAGGAATAACTGTTGCAATAATTTTTGCTTTAGCAGGTTTCTTCTATATCAGTAGCGATTTTAGTAAAGAAAATAAAGAAAGAACAACTGCTTTCAATGCCATCATAAAAGCAAAAAATGCCAACATGAATGAGCAGTTGAACCAACTAAATGAAAAATACAAAGCTCAAATTGACAACCAGATTCTAGAAGGCATGACTTCTAATCTTAGTCAGGACCCAAATATAGATGCTACACAAAAAGCGAGATCATTCTTAAATGCTTTAAAACAAGACCGTGCAGATTTATTCAAATCAGATATCATTCGTTCATTAATACTGATTGTTTTAGCAATGGGATTAATTGCACTTTATTTAAGAAGTAAAATCAGTTCTATGATTATGTTAGTTGGAATTACATTACTTTCTGCTGTTGATTTACTTCAATTTGGCATGCATTATTTAAATGATAAAAGCTTTGAAAACAAAGATGCTTATGAAGCTGGTGAATTCCCTAAAAGCAATGCCGACATCACAATTGAAAACGACAAAGATCCTAACTTCAGAGTAATGAACACCTCAAGCCTAGAGGAGTCAAAAACTTCTTATTACCACAAATCTATTGGTGGTTACCACCCTGCTAAAATTGGCATTTATGACGACTTAATGGCTTATGAATTGAATGGCAATCCGAACATGAATGTCATCAACATGTTGAATACAAAATATTTCATTCAACAACAAGGAAATGAAAAAGTAGCATCCATCAATCCTTCGGCTATGGGTAACTGTTGGTTGGTAAATGGAGTAAAGTTTGTAAATGGACCAGTTGAAGAAATGAAATCCTTAAATACTTTAAATCCTTCAGACAGCGCAGTTGTAGATGAATCATTTAAGAATAAAATCACAGCATTCTCAGGCAAAGACAGCTTGTCATCAATTAAAATGACAGCTTTTGATAACGACGCGATTTCATACGAAAGCAATTGCAGTAGTCCAAAAATGGCCGTATTCAGTGAGATTTATTACAAAGATTGGAAAGCTTATATCGATGGTCAACCTGCCGATTTCGTAAAAGCAAATTATGTATTAAGAGCGATGGTTCTTCCTGCCGGTAAACACAAAATCGATTTCAAATTTGAACCTAAAGTTTTTTACACGGGCAGAAATATAAGCAATATTGCTATTTGGCTAATGATGCTGATTTTATTAGGCGCAATCTTCATGGAATACAAAAAGCAACAAGCCCAAAAAACGGTTTAAAATATTGACGTCATAGAAAATAAAAAAATACATATTACAGCGATTGCTTCCTACCCCATTTTCCCTGCGAAAATGGGCGGACAAAAAGGCATTGCCTCTTTTTATGGTGCGTTTTCAAAACAATTGGCTGTAAGTTTGGTTTCGGTTAAAGACAATGCAACTCCTGAAAATCTCAATGCAGAATTCTTACCGATACTGAGTAATTCTAAGACCAGATATTTTAATCCTTTTATTTTTTTTACGCTGCAGAAAATCATTAAAGAAAGACAATCAACACACCTCATTATTGAACATCCTTATTTAGGATGGCTCGGAATTTTAGCCAAATGGTTTTTAAAAGTAAAGCTGGTGGTTCATTCACATAATATTGAAGCGTTGCGATTCAAATCTACAGGCAAATGGTGGTGGGGATTGCTATGGCATTATGAAAGATTTACCCACCATCAAGCCGACATTAATTTCTTCATTTCTGACGAAGACAAGAATTTCGCAATTGACAAATTCAAGTTGAAAAAAGAAAAATGCCTTACCATAACTTATGGATTTGATTTTAGCGCCCCACCAACGGCAGAAGAAAAACAAATAGCCAGAAATAAATTAATCAACACCTACCAAATACCAGCCCAAAACAAAATATTATTATTCAATGGCACATTGGATTATCAGCCCAATTTAGATGCACTTAAAATCATTCTTTATAAAATAAATCCGATACTGAAGTCTACTCACGGATTTGAATACACGATAATTATCTGTGGCAAAAATCTTCCTAATGAACTGAATGAGTTGAAAGAAGAGAAAGTCAACAATATCATTTATGCGGGTTTCGTAGATGATATTACTATATATTTCAAAGGCGCCGACATTTTTATAAATCCTGTGACCGATGGCGGCGGTATCAAAACAAAACTGGTTGAGGCATTAGGTTACAACCTTTCTTGCATCAGTACTACAGAAGGTGCAATTGGTGTACCACAAGAAATCACAGGAAATAAATTAAAAATTATTAATAATAAAATCAATGAGTTAAATAATAGAATTAATACACTTACTGATGATAATAA
>CALCNY010000283.1 GCA_937897585.1 uncultured Chitinophagaceae bacterium
CTTCCGATCTCTACCTTGAGGAAAGGTTTTTTCCTGTCCTTGAACCGGCTTTATAGATTCCCAAACAGGTTCTCCAATATCATCCTTATTATAATCAATCCCGGCCATTGGCCAGCCATCCACCCATGTTACCGGAAGCAGGGCTATAGGACGACCATTTTCGTAACCACCGCCCTGATGGGTCAAGAAATACCAATTTTTACCATCCGGACTGTCAAGTATTGCTCCTTGGTCAAATCGACCGCCAGTACTGTCTGGATGAACCATTAAATAGGTTGGTGAACCTTGAGGTGAAATATCATACAATCCAGGATCACCAGGCTTTCCGGGTGATCCATCGGGCTTGGTACCATATAGATTTCTAGATCGAATCATTACTGCACGACGATCATAATCTTTACCAAAACACTCATTATGATACAGATAATAATAGCCATCCTTTTTAAATATTTTATTTCCTTCACCCCAAGTTGCATTTGGTAAAATATTGGTTCCTCTATCAGTTTGATCAAGTGTTTTAATTTTCATTTTATTGATATCTCCATCCAGCAACTGTGTTCCATCCGGCGACATCTGGAATAAGATGGGAAACCAATTTTTCTGTGGGTTGCTCGCTATCATGTAAGCCTTTCCATCATCATCCCAAAAAGGACAGTTATCATCCCAGTTAAGTCCAAATAATTCAACTCCATTCATATCCTTCATCAATTGCACCTTCCATGGACCTTTTATATTTTTGGAAGTTGCCACATACATGCCTCCTCCATTATAGGTAGTAAAGTATACCCAGAATTGATGATTATGATATCGAATGGAAGCAGCATAAATCCCCTTGCTGTAATGGTCCATAACCGTATAATCAAATCGCTTGTCCTTTAACTGTTTGGGTAAATCTTTTATGACAGCTCCGATTGTCTTCCAATTTACTAGATCACGCGAATGTAGAATTACTATTCCTGGTGAAAATTGCATAGTAGACGAAATCAGGTAATAATCTTTCCCAATTCTCAACGCATCTGGATCACTATAATCAGCAGGCAAAATCATATTCCGGTATCGACCATTTCCAAGATCGCCCCATTTTTTGGGATCGTGTTGTGCATGAGCGTGCTGAATATTGAAATTAAAAACCAACAGGATGATAACAATGAAAGAGGTTCTTTTCATCAGTAATGTTTTTAATACTTACTATAGTACGAATGATTGATGTTTTTTTAATTTAAATCCCATCAATCTCTTTATAAACCTTGCCAGCTGATCCTTTTATTGGTTTGCATAGTTCTTCCAGTTTATCAAATTTATCGTAATCAATACCCAGTTGACTTTTTACCACTTGTTTAAAATTCAAAGGAAAATCATCCCTAATACCGATTCTTTTAAGATCAATATCTTTAAATCCTAATTGGTAAGCAGGTGAATTTTCCTTCAAACGAAAATCTCCATTTTTGATATCACGAAACATAGGATCGGCAATAAGACTATTTGCATCTGCTCCCCGAGTTTGATAATAAGAAAGTGCCGACAATCCATGATCCTTTAGGTTAACATCGAAATAAAGGTTTTTATCGATGTTACATTCCTCAATTTTCAATTCCGTTAACTTTCCATTTACTGTACCCTGTCTATAAAAAGTATTATGTGATGCTATTTTATAAAAAATATTATTTTGAATATTACAAGCTGTATAAGGTGGCATCTTTTCCCTTGGAAATACATCCATAATGCTAAAATAACCAATAAACATACGATTGGTTTTACCCATCGAATTCTCATAGACTATATCATGGATATCCGCAATAATATTGTTATACGCATTATTCTCATAGTACTTCAGATTGATTCCTCCTCCAGTACAGTTATAAATAACATTTTCAGCAATGGTGGTATTTTTTAAGAATGCATCGGTTCTTATAGCCTGTTGCATGCCAATCCCATTCAAATGATGAATATAATTTCTCTTGATTAAGTTACCATCACCAACATCTGAGAGATAAATAGCGTTTCCGTCAAAGCATTTTTGCATCACTAAAAAAACTTCATTATCCTCAATGATATTGTTTCGTGTAAGATAGTAAGGAGCAGTCTTAGGCCACTGCTTATAAAGGATGAAATTGGTAAAATTATACTTTACCGTATCATCCTGATACAATGCTTCAGGGGCAATTTCATCTGTGCGTAGGCTACCGACTTGTTCTCTGTTTTCTCCTTTCAATTGAAAAAACATAGGGCGTGTACCACTGAGTACAATTGCATCATATGGCAAATGATGCAATTTATTATTTTGAACAATATTTTCACCGCTTTGCCAAATCATGATTCCGTTTGACTGATAATAGAATTCACCACAATGATGAATTTGATTATTCAGAATTCGGTTAGATTTATTTTCATTTAATTTCCCCGGACCATATCCGCAAAGTAAAATTCCGGTACCGCCTACGAAATCAATTAGGTTATTTTTTATCAGATTACTTTGAGCATGAAGATCTAAACGAACACCAGCACCTCCTGAACAAGTAAGTCTGCAATTACTCATTTCGCAATAATCAGCATCACGAAAGCGGACCAATGCGTTGGCTTTGTTCCACATATCCCATTCGTGCTGAAGACCTATATCCTTTTTGGTAATCACTTCTCTTTCGCCACGGGTAAATGTCAATCCTCGAAAGGAAATATTACGTGCGATTCCGCCCGACTCATGTCCATCTACAAAAAAATATTCTGCCAATGCCGGAAAGGTTACTTTTTGAGGACGACCAGTTTCGGGCCAATAATAAACAAGCTTTTCTTTGGTGTTGACCACCCATTTACCGGGTGCATCCAAATAATCAATTACATTTTCGACACGGCAACTTCCACCCTCCATGGCATGCAAATGCTTGTCAATTTTACCCATTGGATAGGTAGCTGGCAGTGCAGTTTGTGCTACTCCATTTTTTTCATCGACGGAAGCAAGCGTCAGAAAATTAGTGACATACCCTACATTGGGCTGAACAAAGATTTCGATGTCATTCAGATTATCCCAGTTGCGAATCATTCCTTTTGGGAAATAAATAGAGTTGCGGTCAGCATTGATCATTCCTTTCCAATCCACTCCACCTCCATCACCACCAGTCATTACCTTAGTTGGCTCAAACCCTTTTGAATGAGCACGTGTCAGTAATTTGCCATTATCGTATAAAGTATAAAAGCGTTCTTTTCCTTGCGGCAATGCTGGTAAGGGGGCTGCATAGACTTTGCCATTGGCCACCGATGGCAGATTTTTGATGGAGGTTACCAGTTGCCAACCTGTTATTTCAATATCAGAAGAAAATATTGGATTTTCTCCAGGATACGCCATGTAAACAATTTGATAGGTATCATAATGACTATCAGCAGGAGTAAACTTTTCAGTCTCTTTAAGATGGTATTCGCCTCCTCTTATTAGTACATAAATATTTCGATACGCTTCTTTCTTGATTAACCTGACAGCTGTTTTTGCTCGGTTGATGGTAGCAAATGGCCCATCACTTTTTAATGCATTAGGTTCAGCAAGGGTACCGCTCCAATTATCATTACCAGCAGTTGAAACATAAAAATCTGCATAAGGCTTTGTAGCTGTTTGCGCCCTGGCTATGTTAATACCGCATATTAATATAATGGAATATAAAATTGTTTTAAAAAAAAGCCTGCCCATATTTTATTTTATTTTATTTTATTTTATTTAATGATTTTAGAAAGGTCTTTCTTGAAGCATCGCTTCACTTGAAAACTAACTATTTGTACTCTAACCAGGCAGTGGCCATTGTATTGCTATCAGATACAAAACGAATCCAGTGTGCCTGCAAATTTTCAGGAAATTTGAAAGTCAACTTTTCATTTTCTTTGACCACAAAACTGCGATAGAGCATCCAATCATTGTCTCCGGTAGGATCCACTTGAATAGTAAAAGTGACTGCATGATTTGCCTGATGAGATAAGCTAAGGATGCGCTCATCATACCATCCAAATAAATAAGGATCTGAAGGGGTGTTGGCGACAACTGCGTTGTTTTTCCATGGACCTCCTTTTCCGACAGGCTTTCCCAGTTTCCATAAATCATCAATCACTCCGGCCCATACAGCACATTTTTTATCTGAAGACTGAAAAATATGCGCATGATCCATCAACGCAGAAGTATCAATCCCTGTCATCACCAGCATGCCCCGATAAGAAGCATAATCATTGATTTTTAAATGATGCGATGATATGGGACGGATTTTTGCATAGCCATCGGCATTTTCTGCAGGTAATTCATAGAATGTTCCACCACAATTGAATAAGTCACGTTCAGTTGCCACTTCCCTACATAAACGCAAAGCTTTTTGTTCCATCAAAAATTCATATTGTTCGTAACCCAAAGGCAATCTCCATCTGCGTTTTAAATCATCTACAATCAAATAGGATCCTGCATCAACCTTCACTATCTGGGAAGGAATAGCAACTTTTTCCCTAATAAACGACGCAATGGAATCATCCGTTTTAGGTATGATTTTCATTTGGTCGTCCATCTCGTAATACCCAGTTTCGATACTATGTTGTTCAATATTTTTATTTGCCAAAATTCCCAGCATGTGTTGGTCATTGCCCAAACTATAGAGCAAGCCACCAGTGGTATTTGTTGATTTAAATGTCGCGATTCCATTGAAAATCCGATCAGCCTTAACTGAACGAACCTGTTTGTCAGCATACAAAAAAGAAACAGAACCCTTGATGGATTTGTCTGCTACAACGCGTATCCATTCGCCTGATTCGTTCGCAGAAAAATCTAGATGATTAGAACCTTTTGCAGAAACTTTTATAGTGCGAAAGGTGCTCCAATGGCCATCACCCTTTCGATCAATTTCAAAAGTAAAATTCACATCCTGCAAACCATCATTTTTAAGCCACGCTATTCTTTTTTCCCATCCGGCAAATAAAAAAGGTTCTGATACGGATCCAGCATTGATCATTTCAGCTTGCCAAACGGAACCTGATGCATCTTTCGTGCCAGTGTTATCAGGCTGAGTCAATGGGGTAAACCAAAGATTAGATTGTGATTGTCCGGGACCTGCAATGCCTCCCTTTGCCTGTCGTTTATTTAGAAATTCACTCTTAGCAGCATCATCACAACCAAACACCAGTTGATGATTCCATGCAGTAAAATCACCAATCACTTTTAGGTAAGAAGAACGCGGACGAATTCCAGCAGTATTTGAAGCTGTAAAATTGGATGGAAATTTCCAAAACATTCCATGCATGGTCATCAGGTAGTCCGGTTTGCTTACTGTGCCTATATTCCTAATGCGAGGCCATTCTGTGTTCCAACCATGTGCTCCGTCGTAACTGTTGCTCGCTTTTGGCAATCGGTAAAATGTCCATTTTCCTTTGTCGCGCAGGCCCAATAATACTGATTTATAATCCCATCCTGTAGACCAGATTGGTTGTGTCTCAGGTTTTTCATTTCCATAAATTCCACCAGGTCCTGTTACTTCTGTGAATTGATTTCTTCGAATCAACTTCCAATTTTTCCCATCCCATTCTGATAATGAACCAGCTTCTGTTTTAGGGTCAGTGCGCGCTTTTTCACCCTGCTCTCCATTATTTGAAAACACGAGCACTCCTTGACCCGAATAAGCTCCTTTACCATGAACCCCAACTAGAAGATCACTCTCAAAACTTTTTGCCCCTTCACGCCTCATCTGATTCCCATCTTTATACAAGGTTTTTACGGCCAATGAGTGCACATCAACTTCATAAAATCCTTCCTCCATGGTTCCTATGATGACATTGTTTGCAGGGTCAGACAAACTTCGGGCAATCCCAGTATATCTACCTGGAGCTTCACTAATAGGAATAACACGCACTTGTCTGCTGGAATCAATTACATAAGGGCCAATAAATAGCTGGTGGCTTTCTTTATGGATCATCCTATTGGCGGGTGTGCCACCAATACTTTCCGGCCTGGTAATCTTTTGCAAAGCGGGAGTTATTTCATACAATTTATCAGAAGATCCAAATGGCATATGCGGTCCATATGTAATTACCCATAAGCGGTTTGCCCAAGGCACTACTGCACCTGTTCCACACTCCCCTTCATTATTAAAATAAGCTAATCCGGGATATATCCCACTGATGTTAATCGGGGCTTTTTTTTTCTGAGCATTTAGTGCGAGTGTAAAAAAAAACAAAACAATAACTGCTACAAAGAATTTTATCTTCATGATTTTTACATGTTTACTTTATGTATTATTTATTCCAAATTAATCGGCGAAGTTTAATGGGTATTTACTTATTATTCTCAACAGAAAAACTCAACGGAATCTGAACGTTATATGAATGATCAAGCGTTTCGTTAACAGCGCAAAGCAAGGCGACTAGTTTGCCTTTTTCAATGAAAAGCTGTGGCCTTTCAAGGGCCTCTAGTTTTTGTACACGTCCATCTTTCCACTTTATTTTTAAGTCTGATACGAGTGGATGTTTAGCAAGTTTCCAGTCGAACCCATCTAACGAATAAAAAAGTACCAGACTACGTCCGGCATTAGTAAATGCGCCCTTCATGTCTTTTACAATGGCATAATAGCAATTATCTTGATACCAAACGAATGGATCTTCAGCAGGAAACTCAACATTTTCAACTGTAAAAATGGGTTTGTTTTGTTTGATAAATGGACCTTCTGGCTTGTCTGCAATAGCCGTTAAATGAACAACCGGACCACCAAAAGGCTGAGGCTTTTTTCTGCCTACCGCTTTATACACCATTAAAAATCGTCCATCAGGCATTTGTGTTACTGAAGGATTGGCAACCATTTGAGCATCATAGGCAGTGGTATCAGCAGAAATATCAATCAGGGGTTTATCAAATCTTTTCCATGGTCCGTTGGGATCATCGGCTATTGCCACACCGATGCGCTGATTGTTACGATGAGTCCAATTGAGTTGAGGACTGGTTATTTTACCATCCCCATAATTACCCGCATAATACAGATAATATTTCCCATTAAAGAAATGAATCGTTGGATTATGGGAATACATACCATCCCAATAATTAGGACCTCGGTGAGGAAGTACTACATCTTTAAATTGAAAAGGTCCGAAAGGAGATTTAGATACGGCATGGGCCACTTCGGAACTTGTTACCCAGGCAGTCATTCCCAATTTACGTGGCCATCTAGAATAGAACAAATGATATTGCTTATCGATATGCGATTTCACAAGTGTTCCACACCAGATATAAGAAGTATCATTTATAAATTTAGCCGTTGTGGGAACTGGTTGAATCATTGCAGCAAGATTCAATTCTCCTGCCTTTATTTTCCCTTTTTGTGAGAAACTCACTAAATTAAATAGGATACAAATAAAAAATAGCAATTGTATTTTTCTCATTACAAACTTTTTAAATAATATAAGATGGAGAATATTCATAAACCTATTCATATTCATTACTAAAATATTGATGATTCGACTCATTTAATTCACGAATTAGCAAGAACAAAAAAAATACCTATCGATAGTACTGCCGGAAACGTTATCGATAGGTATTAAAAAATACACTGAAGAAATGGTAATACTCTGCGAAAACAGAAAGGTAGACAGTATAATTATTGAT
>CALCNY010000284.1 GCA_937897585.1 uncultured Chitinophagaceae bacterium
TACGAGATAAACATCGGTGACTGGAGTTCAGACGTGTGCTCTTCCGATCTAAAAACACAGAAAAACCCCGTATTATTTTAGTATTTAGCCTTATGACCTTATCTTTGCGCCAAAATTAGGAAACGATATGGCAGCGAAGCTCCTCAAACATATACTGGTAGCCGTTTTTGGGCTTTTTTCTTTGTTATTTTCATATACTGTAATGGCTCAGGAAACAACTCCTGAAACCGCTACTGAAAATCATGCATCCGAAGATAAAAAGCTCGACCCTGCCAAAATTATCATGGATCACATCAAGGATAACCATGAATTTCATTTTTTTACCATTGAAAATGAAGAAAATCCAAGCAAATCTTTTCATGCTACAATTCCGTTACCAATATTACTGTATTCTAAAGAACATGGTATTGCCTTTTTCTCTTCTTCCAGATTTGGACATGAAGGCGAAGAACAAGTTGTTGATGGCTTGTACAAATACGACGAAAACAAAGATATTGTAACCACAGATGGAAGTATAGTTTATGATTTCTCATTGACTAAAAATGTAGTGCAAATGATTATTGCGCTAACATTATTAGTTGTTTTAATGACAGGCATCGCTAAAAAATACAAAAATGGTTATGGCGTTACCACTGCGCCAAAAGGATGGCAAAACGCTGTAGAACCAGTCATCACATTTGTAAGAGATGAAGTGGCTAAACCTAATTTAAAAAACAAATGGAGTAAATATTTGCCTTATTTACTCACGGTATTTTTCTTTATACTCATCAATAACTTGTTTGGTTTACTTCCAGGTTCAGCAAATGTTACTGGAAATATTGCCTTCACATTAGTGTTGGGACTAGTTTCTTTTATAGTGATTCTTTTCAGTTCAAACAAACATTTCTGGGGTCATATATTCTGGTTTCCTGGAGTGCCATTATTGGTTCGTATTTTCATCATGTTGCCGGTTGAGCTGTTGGGCGTATTTACAAAACCATTTGCATTGATTGTGCGTCTTTTCGCCAACATGGTGGCTGGTCACATTATTATATTGAGTTTTATTTCTTTGATATTTATTTTCGGATCGATGAATGCAGTTGCGGGATGGGGATTTTCTCCCTTATCTATTGCATTTGCGGTATTCATTTATTTGATAGAAATCATGGTGGCTTTTATTCAGGCTTTCATATTCACCAACCTGACAGCAGTATTTATTGGTCAGGCTTTCGAGGGTGAACATGATCATGCTGAGGGCGAAGGTCATCATGCACACGCTTAATTTTTTTTTCACTTATAAATCAAGTATCATGACTTTGATGACTATTTTAGCTGATGTTAGCCTTTCTCACCTTGGTGGTGCGATTGGTGCTGGTTTGGCTGCAATTGGTGCCGGTATCGGTATCGGACAAATTGGTAAAGGCGCAGTAGAATCTATCGCGCGTCAACCAGAAGCTGCTAACGACATTCGTGCAAACATGATTCTGACTGCTGCATTCGTAGAGGGTGTTGCCCTTTTCGCAGTTATCGCAGGATTATTGGCTGTATTGAAAGCTTAATCTAAATCATTACTGCATCTGATGCAAAGGGCGGAGGATGCAGTAATATTTTCAAACTTGAATTGATTAATTTAACTACTTAATACCATGGGTTTACTATTACCACATTTAGGATTATTTGTTTGGACCTTACTTGCTTTTTTAATTGTGTTTTACATTCTTAAGAAATTCGCATGGACTTCCATTTTGAAAGGTTTAAACGAACGTGAGTCAAATATCGCAGACTCAATTGCCTCTGCAGAAAGAGTGAAAAAAGAAATGGCTCAATTGAAAAATGATAATGAGGCTTTATTGCAAGCCGCTAGAGAAGAAAGAGCTACTTTGCTTAAAGAAGCTAAAGAAATTAAAGACAAAATGATCAACGATGCCAAAGAAGAGGCTAAATACCAAGCATCAAAAATAATTGCTGATGCAAATGCTTCTATACAACATCAAAAAATGGCAGCTTTAACTGATATTAAAAATCAAGTGGGTAAAATGGTGGTGGAAGTAAGTGAAAAAATTCTTAGAAAAGAGTTGTCCGACAAAGCCAATCAGGAAGCATACATCAGTCAATTGGCTGAAGAAATCAAATTGAATTAAGAAAAAGAATCTGAATTTATGAGCAATCCAAGATTAGCCGGAAGATACGCCAAGAGTTTATTGGATTTTGCTGTAGAGCAAAACCAATTAGATCAAGTATATCAGGATATCAAAATGCTGCAGGGTTTGTGTCTTACAAATCCTGATTTCGTAAATATGCTGAAGAGCCCGGTTATTAAATCAGATAAAAAAGAAAAAATTGTTGAGGCCGTTATTACTGGTAAAGTTGGAGATATGACAATTTCTTTTTTTAAATTGCTCATCAACAAGGCAAGA
>CALCNY010000285.1 GCA_937897585.1 uncultured Chitinophagaceae bacterium
AACAGGAACATATCTTCTTGTAATATCAGCTTATGCCAATGGAGATATATTTACTTGTGAAATTAATCCTACAGGTCAATTAGGTTCAAGTTCTATTAGTAATGAAATTACCCTCACCGTAAATAATTCCAGAGATACAACGGCAACTGCTTGTGATGTTTTCTTTTTCAGAGGTTTAGGGCCATATACCACTTCAGGTGTGTACCCGATTGTATTTTCAAATGGTTCGGGTTGTGATTCTGTTATTAATCTTTATTTGACAGTTTCAAAACCTGAAAAACCATCTATTACTGCTTCCAATATCGAAATTTGTTCATTGGTTGGAAGTGTCGCCAATTATTCTCTTACCAACCCGAATGACTCATTTTATCATAACTGGATAGCACCAACCGGCCCGAGAATTATTGGTCAGGCGAATATAGCATCTGGTCAGGGATCAGATACCGTAGGATTGACTTTTACAAGTGCTTTATCAAACAGACAACTTTATTTACAAGTTTATGATTCAAATATGGTAACAGGTTGTGTGGGTGAAATAGATTCCCTAATGCTAACCATGACAGTTCCAGCTTTGGATACCATTTTACCTATTTCTGGTTTGTCAAGTTTGTGTGGTTCACAATTAAATGGTTTAACTTATACTGCTAATCCAGGTTTGAATGCAGCAGCAATAACTGGATATACTTGGAGCATTACACCATCAACCGCAGGTGATATTATCAGCGGCCAGAGTACAAATTCTGTAACAGTTAATTTCAACCCAACAGCTATTACATATACTGTAAAAGTAGCAGCCTTATCAGCATGCGGAAGTAGAGCTGCAAGAGCACTGAACATCAGAAAAACTGGAGCTTCTGCAACTCCAACTTCAATTTTAAGTGCTTTCAATCCCAATGTTCTTCCGGATACCAGTGTATGCGGACCAGCAACCTTTACTTATCGTATCAGGGTAAATCAGGGTGCTACTTCTTATAATTGGTCTTTAAAAAATGGAACCAATGCCAGAATTGTTCATCTTTCATCTGGCGCTACAGATACAGCGGTAAATGTAATTTTCGATGCAGGATTCACTTCTGATTCACTTATTGTATCCGCTACAAACAGTTGCGCAACTAGTGCTACAAGAAAAATTTATTTAAGTTTTAATGCAAATCCATTATTACCTCCTTCCGTTGCCTCATTAAGTGGAGAAAATTCGCCATGCAGAGGTAGTGAGTATAATTATATCGCCACTGCCAACACACCTACTTCTGTTCAAACATCATTAGGAAGTTTTAGATGGTATCTCCCAGCAAATACCACAATAACCAGTTCAAATGCAGATAGTTCTTCTGTTTATATCCTTTATGGCAATGGTTTTACTGGTGGTAACATCAGCATAAGATCACAAAGTACTTGTGGCTTAATAAATTCAACTTATAAAACTTTGGTAACCAAATATGGTGCTCCTGGTATGAAATCAATTACAGGTCAATTGTCACCATGTATAAATAATTCTTATACATATACAGATACTTCGCTAAATATCGCGAACACTCAAACTGCTATTGCTTATTATAGATGGACAAGACCTACTGGAACAACTATTGCCAGCTCAAATGCCGATAGTTCTATAGTTACAATTAATTTCGGTTCAACCTTTACTGGTGGTGTAATTTCGTCTTATGGTGTAAATGGCTGTGGCGTTTCTGGTAGCAGTAAAACCATACAGCTTAAATATCTTCCACCTACACCAACAAACATCACATCAAGATCGGGTAATTACAATGCCTGTATCGGAGACACAATATCTTACACTGTTGTGGTTCCTTCTCCTGGAGCCTCACAACAAGCAGCTGCGAGTTTTAGATGGACCAAACCATCCACCACTACTATCTTATCTGCCAATGCAGATAGTTCTAAAATAAAATTAAAATTCAACACAGGTTATATTGGAGGAAATAGTGGAGGAAAACTTTCAGTATATAGTGTAAATGCTTGTGGTGGATTGGGATCTTACAAATATGTAATCTTAACTCACACTGGTTGTGTTACTGGAACCAAATCGCCTCTATTGTATTCACGTACTTCTGGCGTTTCAGATTTGTTTAATGTGAATGTGTTCCCTAACCCAAGTAACACCGGTTTCAATCTTAATGTAAATTCTGTTGATCAATCACCTGTATCAGTTATTATCATGGATGTGCAAGGAAAAATCATAAACAAAATGAATGTCAATCCGTATGAAAATATCAATATTGGCAACAGTTTGAAGCCCGGAACCTATATGATTGAAACCAAACAAGGCAATCAGATAAAAACGTCTAGGATTGTTAAATTCTAATAACTAATTAGAATCTTATTTGATGATTTGGAAATTTGTATTGTAACCAAATTTCCAAATCATCATTTTTTTTTAACGCTTTACCCGCCCCAATGTTCTCTATCTAAACTTCGGTAATGTATTGCTTCAGCAAGATGAGCCGTTTTAATCGTTGAACTATTATCTAAATCTGCTATAGTACGACTTACTTTGATAATTCTATCGTAGGCTCTTGCAGATAGATTTAATTTTTCCATCGCCGATTTCAACATTTTTTTTGAAGTTTCATCTATAAGGCAAATTTCTTTTAGCATTTTGCTGCTCATCTGAGCATTTGCATATACAGACTCATATTTCTCATATCTCAAAGCTTGGATTTCTCTGGCAGTGATGACTCTTTTTCTGATGGATTCGCTTTTTTCAGAACCTTGCTGCATCGACAATTCATCAAAAGCAACAGGAGTTACTTCTACATGTAAATCAATTCGATCGAGGAGTGGTCCTGAAACTTTATTCAAATATTTTTGAACCATACCTGGCGGACAGGTACACTGTTTTTCGGGGTGATTGAAATAACCACACGGACAAGGATTCATGCTGGCAATAAGCATAAAGCTTGCGGGAAAATCCAATGCAATTCTTGCTCTTGAAATGGTCACTTTTCTCTCTTCCATAGGTTGACGCATAACTTCCAAAACTGTTCTTTTGAATTCAGGTAATTCATCAAGAAACAATACGCCATTATGTGCTAAAGAAATTTCTCCGGGTTGTGGATTACCTCCACCGCCAACTAAAGCTGCATCAGAAATCGAATGATGCGGACTTCTAAAAGGACGCTTGCTCACAATAGTAGCGTGTTCGGGTAATTTGCCTGCAACACTGTGAATTTTTGTTGTCTCTAATGCTTCGTTTATGCTTAGTGGTGGTAAGATGGTAGGAAGCCTTTTTGCCAGCATGGTTTTACCTGCTCCCGGCGGACCAATTAAAATGGCATTATGTCCACCGGCAGCAGCTATTTCCAAAGCTCTTTTAATATTTTGTTGACCTTTCACATCAGCAAAATCATTATCATCATTTACCTGCGCTCGCATGAATTCATTTTTCACGTCAACAATAGTGGGTGTAATTTCTTTTTTGCCTTTAAAAAAATCTACAACTTCATTGATATGTGTAACACCATATACATTCAAACCTTCCACCATTGCGGCTTCCTTAGCATTTGATAAGGGAACCATCAATCCTTGAAATTTTTCTTTCTTTGCTTGTATTGCAATCGGTAGAGCGCCTTTTATGGGTTTAATCGCACCATCCAAACTCAACTCCCCCATGATCACAAAGCAATCTAATTTTTCAGCATCATCAATCTGACCAGTAGCCGCTAATGTGCCAATAGCAATAGGCAAATCAAATGCAGTTCCTGTTTTTTTGATGTCAGCCGGCGCTAAGTTTACGAGCAATTTTGTCCTAGGCATATAGTACTCGTTACTCTTAATTGCGCTCTCCACTCTTTGCAAACTTTCTTTGATTGCATTATCAGGCAAACCCACGATAAAGTAATTCTTTCCCTGATTGTTTACATCAACTTCAACAGTAATGGTTATCGCCTCTACACCATAAACGGCGCTACCGAATGTTTTTACAAGCATGAGCAAATTTCAAAACGAATAAAGAAATGACAAGGTGAAAAACAACAGAGAGGGAAGCGTTTTTTCTTGAGAAATGATGGGGAAATTGAAAAGTAAAAATTCAAAAGTAAAAAAATAAAATCAATGATTCTTTTTGTAAAACTTCGAGCCTTTTTCTCTTTGTGGCAATCAATATAACACAATCATTTACCGCCTTTGGAATAATTAAAGCGGACTTTTTTTCTCCAACATTGCTACCACTCCTTCTTTTTTCAAAATCAAATAACCCAATCGATCATTGCTGATGCCATCTTTCAATTGATAACTGAAAGAAAATTCATCATTAATCATTTGTGTTTCAAAATAATTAAAACTGATATTGGAATGTCTTTTTAAAGCCTCTCCTATTTCATATAAATGTGTAGATAAAATAAAAATGGAATTTGGATTTTTTACCAAACCTTCAATAACGATGCTACTGCATTTCATGGCATCTTCCACATTCGTTCCTTTGAATAATTCATCGATCAATATCAGCCATTGTCTGCCGTCATTAATTTTTGTAATAGTTGATTTGATACGTTGCACTTCATTATAAAAATAACTTTCGCCTTTTGATAAATTATCCATGATATTGATGTTGCTGAGGATTCCACCGAATAAACTCAACCTCATATTTTTAGCCGGAACACCCATGCCCAGATGCGCCAGATATACTGCAGTTCCTGTGGATTTAATAAAAGTGCTTTTACCCGCCATATTAGCACCCGTAAGAAACATAAAGTTTTTTTCTTTGTCTAATTGAATATCATAAGGAATGGGTTGTTCAAGCAACAAATGATACAGCTGCTCTGCATAGATATAAGGCTGTTCTGATTTTTGAATCTCTGGAAAAATCAATTGGTGATGTTTTACAGCCATTGCCATCCCATACCATGCATCTAATTGAGCATGAAGCTGCAATAATCTTTTTGTTTGATGTTTATAACGATAAAGAAAAAAATATCCAGTGGTCAATATTTCTTTATTGGAAAAATCTTTACTGGATTTTTTGCTGCATAATGTTTTACAAGTTTCTTTATCCAACAAATCACATAATTCAAGAAGCAATTGTTGTAAAGGTGTAGCATTAGATTCATTCGATAATAATTTATGAATATTATCAAGGCCTTTTATCAAATCAAAAAAATGTGAAACCGAATATTTAATCAAAGAAAAATCAGGACTATGAAGCAGTTTGTATATGTATGTTTGGTAAGCAGATGGATTTTCAGGAATGGTATCAATATTACTATCGTAAAATTTCTCAACCATTAGAATAGTTCCATTGGAAATTTGCATTGGCCAATGTTCCGCGTTTTTTATTATCGACTTTAAAGTTTGTTGAATACCCGTTATTTCAGTTAATGTTTTAAAGGGTTTTGAAAGATTATGTTGTAATTGAATTTCACCATCAGATGTTTTTGCAAAATTGATTTTCTCAAACAAAGAATAATTTTCTTCTTTGCCAAAGATATTCAAGTCATTTAGCGTGGTGATATCAATTTCCATACTTTAATCTCTATTAAACTGTAATCGTTTTCCTTTTATAGATGAATTGATTTTTCCATTTTCAAAAACAATATTACCATTAACCATGGTAGTGAGTATGGAGGCTGGAAATTTAAATTTTTCTAAAGGACTCCATCCACATTTATATAAAATATTTTCTTTGGAAATAGTGTACGGTTTATTTATGTCAACCATAACCAAATCCGCAAAGTAACCTTCTCTAATGTAACCTCTTTCTTTTATTTGAAAACAATCAGCAACAGCATGACTCATTTTTTCGGCTATGCGTTCCAGTGATATATCGCCTAAGCTCGCATGATGTAACATTAACTGTAAAGAATGTTGTACCAAAGGCAAACCTGAATGAGCAGATTCATATGGTGGCACTTTCTCACTTAATAAATGCGGCGCATGGTCGGTAGCAATAATATCAAGTCGGTTGTCAAGTAAGGCTTTCCATAAAGCAGATTTGTTATGAGGTGCTTTTATCGCAGGATTGCATTTAATTTGATATCCCAATTGATCATAATCATCAGCCGTAAAATGCAAATGATGCACACAAACCTCAGCAGTAATTCTTTTTTCTTTTAATGGCATCATGTTGCCGAATAAAATCA
>CALCNY010000286.1 GCA_937897585.1 uncultured Chitinophagaceae bacterium
AACAGTCAATATCGTAGATGAGTATACTCATTTTTAAAATATCATTCCCATCGTTTCTTTGAATTCAATTAAATATTTAATTCACAACTAAAATCTTACAATTATGAAAAGTGACATCGAAATTCAGAAGGACGTCATCGAACAGTTGAAGTGGGAACCATTTTTAAATTCAGCACAAATTGGCGTTGCAGTTAAAAATGGTATCGTTACTTTATCTGGACAGGTTGATGCGTATTCTAAAAAAATTCTGGCAGAAAAAACAACAAAAAAAGTAGCCGGTGTAAAAGCAATTGCTGAAGACATTCAGGTAGGCATTTCTCCGGTTTACAAGAAAACAGACACAGAAATAGCGGAAGCTGTAGTAAATGCTTTGAAATGGCACACTATGATTCCGGATGAAAAAATTAAAGTCAGCGTTGAAGATGGAAACGTAAAACTTGAAGGAGATGTGGAATGGGAATACCAAAGAAATCAAGCTAAAACTGCTATTGAGAATTTAACCGGAGTGAGATTCGTAACCAATCTTGTTGCCGTTAAGCCAAAGATTACACCTTATGAGTTACAACAAAAAATAAACTCAAGCTTTCAAAGAAGTGCGAACATTGATTCAGCAAGAATTACAGCTGAGGTTTTAGGGAGCAAAGTAACACTTCGTGGAAAAGTAAGATCCTTCTCAGAAAAAGAAGATGCAGAAAATGCAGTATGGTCGGCACCAGGGGTTGTATCAGTTGAAAACAAATTGCTTATAGAAGAGCCGGAATACGCTTTTGAAGATTGATACTTTTAATTGAAGTTTGTTTTTTGGAGGCTGTCTTGATAAACGAGACAGCCTTTTTTTTGAACTTATTGAACTCTTTAAACCCTTTAAACAAATCTCGAGAATACGCAACGTCCCTTGAAGGAAACATTGCTGAGAATTCGGCTATCCAGCTTATCCAGCCTATCCAGCCTATCCATCTTATCCAGCCTCTCCAGCCTATCCAGCTTATCCCTCACCCCTCTTCAACATTTCCTCTAAAAATTCATTGCAATAAAATTTCACATCAGCGTATTCTTTTTCGTGATGTCTAAAGCTTGAGCCTAGTAACGCAATTTTATTTTCAAGGGATTTGTTTATTTTATCATCATTTAAAAAATCATCTTTTTTTGAAAGCAACTTTTTTACAGACTCAATTTCTTTTCTTAATGAAACTAATTTTTCTTCAATTTTATTTATGATTAATTGATGAACCTCTGTTTTGGCAGCGATATCTACAATTGTATTTCTTGCTATTATTTGTTGTAATCTTTTTTCTAGAGACAAAATCTCATCGAGATAAAAATCTACCGATTGTAACCAGCTATTGATTTCATCGTTATAGAAAGAAGCTATTTTTTTCGACATAATATTATTATTTTACTATGCTTAAATAAAGGCAATAACATCGTTACAGATAATGAGTTTGGTCATGTATAAAATGAATTGAAGTCATAGTATAAAAATTGTAGTTGATATAATTTACATCATTACACCATCCTTAAAATAATAGATATGACAATGCAACTTATTCAAGAATCTCCCGAACAAATCTACCCTGGCATTTTCGTTCCATCATGTGATAAACATATGATTAGTGATAGTTTTAAAAATTCAAGAGCAATGATCCGAAAGCCTATGGTTAATATCATTGACAAGGGCAACATCGTTTGCGTAGAAATGATTATCCCGGGAGTTAAACGAGAAGAATTTTTTATTGAAGGAAAAAACAATATTTTAAATGTGAGTGTGTATCACAATGAGATGACAGAAGAAGCAAAGGAGTTTAGAACAAGAGAGTTTGATTGCTGTAAATTTCAGAGAGAAATCGTACTTCCAGAAAATGCTGATTTAAGTTTTGTTAGCGCAACATATGATAGTGGCATATTAAAAATACAAGTACCAAAATCCGACAAGATTATTAACGACTTTACTACAAGAATTGCTGTTTACTAATTTACATAACATTGCCGTTTCAATTTGCCCATAATTATCAACCAAAGGCACCATATCAAAAATCTGTGGCCTATTTCTGTATGGAATATGGAATAGATCAGGCATTGAAAATTTATGCAGGCGGACTAGGTTTTCTTTCGGGCTCCTTTATGAAAAGTGCTTATGAGTTAAAACAAAATGTTATCGGCATTGGCATTTTATGGAAATACGGTTATTATGACCAAGTGAGAAAACCAGATCAAACCATGTACGTATTGTTCCAAGAAAAAGTATATGGTTTTTTGGAAAAAACAGACATTAAGTTGACAGTAAAAGTATCTGGACAAGAAGTAAACGTTGCCGTTTTTTATTTACCGCCTTCAACATTTGGTGTGGCACCCATATTTTTTTTGAGTACGGATATACCAGAAAATGATTATTTGTCGAAAACGATATGCCATAAGTTGTACGATTCAAATCCCG
>CALCNY010000287.1 GCA_937897585.1 uncultured Chitinophagaceae bacterium
TCTTTTCCTGTGTATAGCACATTCGTTGTAACTCCCCTGCTATTCTCTGATGATGAAAACAAGTAATGAAAATTCTGGTCTGATAACATTTTCTTGAATTTACAAGATGCCGTAATTTTTAATGTATCAGAAACGTTGGAACCTTTATGAAGATTGATCAATTCATATGATCCATTTTGAATAGAATTGCATTTTTCCATTGACTGTTTTAATATCAGCCTTGGATCCTGTGCAAATGTTACATGAAAACATAAAGTCATAATAAAACACATTAAATAAAGCCTTAAAACAAGTAGTTTATTGTTTTTCATCGCTTAAGAATTTTAAAAAATCTCCTCATTCTAATTTGTATTTTTTATGTTTAGTCTTAATTCCAAAAAATCTGCGAAACTTTTTATTTCACTGCTTTACCTAACCAATACTACAGTACCTTTTCTATGAATCCTACCACAACTACCCTTCGCTTCTATTACATAAACGTAGGCCCCCATCTCAGCGTCCATTCCTTTGTATTTGCCATTCCAGCACTTATTGACATCTGTTGTAAAGAAAACTTTTTCACTCCACCTGTTGTAAATGGAAAATGAAAAATCTGAAACTTTCCCCCAATACGATACCCCAAAACAATCATTTACACCATCCCTGTTAGGTGTGAAAACAGATGGAACAGGATATGCATTTTCCGGATTATCAAATAGTACCACTACCCTGATACTATCATTGGAAAAGCAGCCATTTACTCCAGTGGCTTGAACGTGATACAATGTGGTACTTTGCGGCGTCGCTACAGGATTTGGAATTGAAGCATTGTTCAATGAACTTGATGGTGTCCATTGATAAGAATTGGCTCCTGAAACCAATAACCTAGATACTCCAATGGTGCAATTAATATCGTTTGATTTGGAAATTGTCAATTGCGGACTTGGTCTTACACTTAAATTGAAAGTTCTCACGACGCTATCACAACCCGTTGGTGTAACAACAGTATCAATATAAACACCTGCCTGATTTACATTCAACCCCCATGGTAAATGGTAGGTTTCATTATCACAAATTGAAACATATGAATTTTCGTACTTCGGGGGTAAGACTGTCAAAAACACATATCTTCTCAAACTATCACAACCGGTATGATAATGTAGCGTATCCATGTATGTTCCAGAAAGGTTTGTATACACACCCCAAGGCAACAAATAGATATGTCCTGTACAAATAGTATCGTACTTCACGCTAACACTGTATGATTGTACTTTGAGATAAACTGTTCTTCTCACACTATCACAACCCGTAGTGTAGTGTAACGTGTCTCTGTAAACGCCGGATGCATTAACAACTACTCCCCATGGCAACGTGTAGGTTTGACCAACACAAATCGTATCATACGTCTCTCTTGTCTGATATGTCTGCTCTGTCACGGTTACTGTCCTTCTCACACTATCGCAGCCAGTGGTGTAATGAAGCGTATCATGATACACGCCAGTTGCATTTACCACCACGCCCCATGGCAACGTATAATTAGATCCCGTACAGAATGTACCACTGAAGTTTTGTTGTGTATAATTCTGAACCGTTAGTGATACGTTTCTTCTAACACTGTCGCAGCCGGTCACATAATGCAAGGTGTCATGATAAACACCAGTAGTATTCACTACCGCGCCCCAAGGCAATGTATATGTCTGACCAGAACAAATGGTTGGATAAGTATTCTGTATAGTGAATTGTTGTAATGTTAGATGAATTATTCTTCTTACACTATCACAACCCGTAGTGTAGTGTAACGTATCTCTGTAAACGCCGGATGCATTAACAACCACTCCCCATGGCAATGTGTAGGTTTGACCAACGCAAATCGTATCATACGTCTCTCTTGTCTGATATGTCTGCTCAAATAATTGTACAGTTCTTCTTATACTGTCGCAACCTGTTGTATAATGTAAAGTGTCCGAATAGAACCCTGGCGCACTAACAATAGCTCCCCAAGGTAAAATGTAAGGGATGCCTGTACAGAATGTATCTCTTGAAAACTGAATTAATGGAGATTGAACAAACATAACAAATCTATTGTAAAGACTATCACAACCAATAATATTTCTTATGGTGTCAGCATAAACACCTGAATAGCTAACTGACTGACCCCATGGAAGTAAATATGGCTGGCCAGAACAAGCTGTTACTATATGGTTATTTGTTGTGGCATTGGGATAAGCCAATACTCTAATTGAATCTCTTTTGGAGCAATTGCCATAATTGAGATCCACCCAATACAAACCCGTTGAAGGCACACTGAATAATGGACCAGTATTCCCGTTGCTCCAGGTATAATATTGAGCATTAGGCATTGTTGCATCAATAATAAACGATGTAAATGGACTACATACAGTAGTATCTTGATGAGAAAAAGGTGATCCCGGCAAAATCAATTTAAAAGTATCTCTGATGTAACAGTTATTCCATTTAAGGCGATCAACATAAATGCCAGGCGAAAAACCAAATATACTGCTTGTTGTTGCTCCTGTGTTCCATAAATATGTTTCACCGTAACCACGATACGAATCAAGAAGAAGAGAATCTCCAGAACAAACAGTAAATGTATTGTTATTATGAGAAATAGGATTGACAGAGACATTAACCGTATCTCTCTTGACACAACCATTATAATTCACTTCAACTTGATAACTGTTAGTACCTGGAATTGATGCTGAATAAGTTGGGGTTGTGCTTCCATCCTGCCATAAATAAGTCGACCCCGTCCATGATGAGGCATTCAAAGTAACTGAACTGCCCGAACAGCTTACTCTGTCAGGACCGAGATTTAATGCTGGCCTACCTGGAATAACTACAGACACAATGGTTGAATCCTTTCTTGAACATCCGTTATTTTTCACAACAAGCTTTACATTGTAAGTTTGAGTTGAAGCGGATGCGGGATATGCAAACTTTGGAGTTACTGAAGTTGACGTTTGACCTCCATATCCAAAATCCCATAGGTATTGAATGTTTGAACCATAAGTGGAAAAATTTAGGAATGATACAGAATCACTGACATTGCAATTAAAGTCTGTAAGGAAATTAGCATTTGCAAGACAATTGTTTACTGGAGCACAAGTATCTGAATGTAAAGAGCTAATTACATGTAAATCAATCGAGCCTGTTACTTGATGACCATAATAATTTACAGGAGTAAATACTTGGACGTAGTAATTACCTGGAGGAAAACAATTGTAAGTATCATGAGTTTCAGCATCTTGGACACATGGTTGTTCTTGCATTGCATTGCAATCACCATTCATCAAACGATATTTAATTTGATTAGACGAAGTATTGGTATTATTTGATAAAAATGTTGTGACATCTAGAGTATCTGTACCCGTAATCTGTATTTTGAACCATGATGATTTATAGTCTTGAGTATTCGCGCCTGGGGGGCAAGAGAGTGTCGAATTGAACTCCCCATAATCAGTTCCAATAGTATGGCAATCCACAATAACCGATGCTACACTACTACCTACGCCCGAAACAGGAACAGTAACTGGAGCAGAACAAAAATCACCCAAGTCTTCAGTTATTTGAATAAATGGTGTGACATATTCATTAACTCTGTCGCAGCCAGTAATCACGAGATAATATGTACCGCTATAAACACATGCAGGATTCCCACCAACATATAGCAAACCATTTGAAGTAGAGTCTCCTGGAATTACCTGTCTGAATAACTGAACCTGACTTCCATCAGAATAATCTACACCATTCACGGTTATTTTATAATATACATGTCCTGTCAAATTAACGCTGAATTTATACCACAGTGTTTTGTTTGAGCAATAACCATAATATTGAATTGGATCATTTGCATCTCTTGATGCACAAGTGTAATTGTCTGTCTGCCCGGTGTAGGTTCCAGGACTCAGATTAGAGCCGATGTTGGAAGCCTGATAATAATGATCAAATCTTGGCTGAATTGGGTTTATGGAGTCAACCTTAACTGACACTTCTACCTGACTATTGGGCTGCATTCCAAGAGGAAGTTCCCTATATGAACTATTTGAATTGTCTACAACAACATAATATCTTTCCGTTACTGCTGTACAAGGATCTCTGTAAAATGAAATATCAGATGAAGCAGTCGAACAATCCCACCACCACCAGAGATAATTATATGCAACTAAGGAAAGTCCTTGAGCAGATGTCGAATCAATCTGACCTGAAGACACCACCGATGTGAAAGGAATGTTGCCATTAACATCACTTTTATAGACGGCAAACCTGTATTGATAAGGTTTCGAATCAGTTTTATTTTGCACGCTGACATTAACATATCCCCCTTCTCTAACAACAAAAGTGTACCACAAATTCCGTCTTGGAATGTTATAAGTATTTGTGTATGTCGAAAAATCATACAAATTATTATTGACTCCTGGGTTATAAATAGTTGACAAATACTCTTGCCCACAAGTAGCTTCGGCCGGGTCAGATTGCTGTGAACCCGTAGTACAATAAAAGAAATCATTACTTGGGGCTCTGTTGGCATCCAAAGGATTTACATCTCCTACTTTTCCTGAATGATATAGATTATCAGGAGGCACCACTCCGAAATCATATGCTTTTTTAGCATGGTCAAATCTGGAATAACCCACCTGATCAATATAAATTCTGGGTGTAACTGAATTACAAACTGATTCATCTCCGGCATAAATTACCAATGTATAAGTACCGGGTTCCAGTCTGCATATTTGTATGCCTCCATTTGTTGAAATACAGGGCTGAATGGGCGTTGCTGTATTAAACAAAGCAGAATCTGTTCTTATATCCAGTTTGAAAAGGGATGCATAATAATAACTGTTAATGGAACTTATGTCTAAATAACTTTCTTGAGTGGTTTTGAAAACATAATAAGCAACACGATTGGCATTCCCAAAACAAGGCAGGATGGGATTGGTAGCAAATGGGGTATCAATTATACAATTGAAATGTTCGGTTGGCAAATCATATATCTGATATGTATTAGGATAAGCAGCCGTATGGCCCGTATTAGGACCCCATTGAATCAAAAATGGTTGATGAGTTGTTGTATCAATGGCTGCTTTATATGGACGATTATATTTCTGTCCTTCACAATCAATTGAAATATTGATACTAATATAATCATAGGTGAGTAAATAACTTCCATATCCATCTTGATTGATATTCTGAAGTGGATTACCGAAAGTAGGACCACTACCATAACTGACAACAGTGTACCAACCGGCAGGCAACGTATTACAAGCTCCTGTCCCGGAATTTGTAAAACAAGTCCATCCATTTACTGGTGACAAACCTCCAACACTATCTGATATTCTGCCATTGAATAAAGTAAGATTGCCTCTGTTGGCGTAACCCCAATAGTTACAATTAGCATATTGATAATCTGAAATACTGATAGTAGCAGGCGTACTCAAATAAAACTGCCGATAGATTGCTTTCGTAGCAGGAATACCGGAAATGTTACAGGGAACAAATCCATTAATATCAATCGCATTATCTCGACAAGAGAATCGATCAGTTGTACTGGAAACAGTTCCGCCGGTTGCGGGCAACTGACTGATGATATCACCTAAATCTTCAACGTGCTGAGGACTATCATGAATCGTTCTGGCAGTGTCAATTTTTATGTTCGAATTGTAAACATTACCAACCATTGATCCATTTCCAAATGTGGCCAATGTGTATGTTCCGGGGGTAATACAGGTCCTGATTCCATCACAGTAATAATTTCCAATCAGACAATCTGTTACCGGCAGCAAGCCGGAGATAGTATCTGGAAATGCAAAGATATTTTGAGCAGTGGCAAGAGAATCTGCATTTCCTATGAACAATCTATTCCAAACGTAAGCATTCTGAAAAACAGAAACGCAGCTACTATCAGCCACATTAAATTCCCTATAGATGGCTCTGTCGTTTCCAGACTCACATTGAGTACCTCCTGCGGGTAAGACTGTCTGAGCACAACCCAAAGTATCATTCTGTGTTGAATAAGTAACTCCCGGAACTAAAGGCTGCAATTGATTCCCTGATGCATTTATAGAATCGAAAGCTCCCGGATGATTTAACGAGAAAAGGTTGAAATTCCGGGTATCTCGAACCGTAAAATTGATATTAAATCCAGTACCCAAATGTGCATACCAACCTGAATTATTGTAATAACCATAACTGTAATAATTTATACCCCATTGGTTAAAATAATTGGTATCTACGCCCATTACTTGTAAAACATAATTTCCAGTATCAAAACAATTGACACCATAAGAGTTGTCAAATTCAGCAACCAGGTTTGTAGAGTCAAGGTTTGAACAATCTATCCCAGGAGAAGTCTTGAACAATCTCATAAAAAGACTTCCCCAAATATATCCACCTGCAGAAATATTAAATATTGAAGCGTTGGAAATATTAAAAGAAAAAAAAGTGCTTAGATTATAATAATATCCATTATGGTAAATACCTTCCGCTGGAAGCGCAGAACTGCAAGGATGCAAAATATGTCTGGCATTGCAAGAAAAATAATCAGTAACAGATGTGGTAACTCCTGAAGAGTTTGATGGCAAAACGCCTAAAGTATTTGATGCAGGCATGGCGGCAGCAATTGGCTCTGGCGCTTGAGTAGGGTTGCCAATGCCAGTAACAAAACCCAAATTAATGTTGTCATAGAAATCTTCTGCAAAAATCAGCTGAATGGAATAAGTGGTATTTGGCGGTAATTCATCACAAGTAAAAGTTCTGTAAAAGGGATAATAACTATACAACTCGATTGAGTCGCAGCCCTGATATACGGGAAGTGTATTGTAAGGTGTAGACCTCACATCTCCTTGATAAATTTTAATCCCAACGGGAGCATTAAATCCGTTTTGGTGAGACAAAAGCAAAATTAAATAATCAAAATGGCTTGGGGTAGTGAATACATGCCAGGTACTTTTATTGAAATCAGTTGCATTAGAAATTGAGGAACATAATTCGTTGGGATCATCAATTGACTGACAGTCTATAGAATAAGCAATATTCTCAACTCCATTGTAAAGCGTTCCAAAATCATAAGGTTCCGATGTATGATCAAATCTAGAAGAAGTATTATAATCAATTACTAATCTGATAAAAATTCTTCCAGTGGTATTGGGTTTTGTTGAGACCTGAACCAAGTAATCTCCTGACTCTACACAAGGATGAGAAGTACTATCAAAATTGGGGTGTGGTGTTAATTTAGTACTTACATCAGATATCTGTGGCAAACAAGAATTGGTTTTATATATGGAGAATCCAACATCACCGGCTGGTATACTCGTCCCATATTGTACCAATTCAAGCCTGACATATCTGCTAGTTGGTAAAGAAAATCTAAACCACACAGACTTACTATGTTGACTTGCAACAAAAATTGAAGGAATAAAATTTTCACCTGTTTCTATAGTAGCATTTGTAATATCAACAGTGTCTGAATAAAAGGTACCTATTCCATACCCACTGTTAGTTATATTGATTATCGATGCATTTACACAACTATCATTTTGTTGCGCCGACAGCTGAAAAACAAAAAAATAAAAAAATAAGACTAAGGTGATTCTTTTGATACTCACAACATTGTTTTTTTGAAAAAAAATTAAATCAAAGGATAGAAGCAATGTTATTTCATAAAAAAATCAACAAACACTAATTGCTCACGGATTAAATAGAGTTTTCAAAAAGTACATACATATATAGAAGGATGTGGAGAAATTAATTTCGAAAA
>CALCNY010000288.1 GCA_937897585.1 uncultured Chitinophagaceae bacterium
AGACTATATGCTTTTCATTAGAAAAATGCATTTACCTGGGTCAATCAAATTGTTGTCATCTGTTATACTTTGGTTGATTCAAAATAGAACTCAAAATCAGTCGGCATTTTTATTTTAGATATTTCACGATTTGAGGAAATGCATGCTAAAAACCATTAAATTTAAGATAGCTTTGCATTTCTAAGATGAAAGCAGGATTTGTAAATATTTTCGGAAAGCCTAATGCAGGTAAAAGCACTTTGCTAAATGCCATAATGGGTGAGAAGATGGCTATTGTTTCACATAAGGTGCAAACAACCCGTCATAGGATTAAAGCCATTCTAAACGAGAAAGACTATCAAATAATCTTTTCAGACACTCCGGGCATCATCGAACCTAAATACAAACTTCACGAAAAAATGATGCAGGCGGTTAAAGGAAGTTTGGAAGATGCAGACCTGGCGTTGTTGATGGTAGATTCAAAAGAAAATCCTGAAGAGTCAGATACCATTTTTCAAGCCTTACATTTGAAAGTTCCGGCAATTATTGTATTAAACAAGGCAGATGCGGAGAAAAAGGAAATGTCTATAACTGAACTCAAAGCTTTTTTTTCACAGAAATCTTATTGTAAAGAAATTGTGGTGTTGTCTGCACTTCACAAAACAGGCATAAAAGAACTCATCACTTCAATATTATCTTATTTACCGGACGGGCAACCTTTTTTTGAAGGCGATGATTTGAGTGATTTGCCAACCAAGTTTTTTGTAAGTGAACTGATCAGAGAAAAAATATTCGAATTGTTTCAAGAGGAATTGCCTTACCATAGCGCAGTGTTAATCAGAGAATTCAAGGAAAAAACAACATTGATTAAAATTACGGCCGACATTATCGTGCAGCGCGAAACCCAAAAAGGGATCATCATCGGGGAAGGCGGTAGCATGATAAAAAAACTCGGCACTTTAGCGAGAAAGGATATTGAAGCGTTTTTAGGAGCTAAAGTATTTCTTGAGTTGTTTGTGAAAGTAAGAGCGAAATGGAGAGATAATGAGAATTTTTTGAAGGAATATGGTTACTAAGCCCCCTCAATCCCCCAAAGGGGGAAGTTGTTTGGGGTTTGGGGTTTGGCGTTTGTTTGTTTGGCGTTTGTTTGTGTTGGGAGATTATCCAGCATCCAGTATCCAGCATCTACAACAAGATCTAACATTGAACCTTTTGAACATTCCAAACCTTTTGAACCTTTTATAATTTTGACTTTTTAATTTTTAATTACAATGAGTTTTACAGTTGCCATAACGGGAAGGCCTAATGTCGGAAAGAGTACATTTTTCAATCGCATGCTCGAGCAGCGAAAAGCAATTGTTGATGATTTGAGTGGTGTTACCAGAGATCGTCAATATGGTGTTGCAGAGTGGGCGGGTAAAAGTTTTAATATTATTGATACAGGTGGTTTTGTGGCCAATAGTGATGATATTTTTGAAATCGAAATTGCCAAGCAAGTTAATATCGCCATCAGTGAAGCCGATGCGATTATATTCATGGTTGATGCTTCTTCAGGGATTACCAATTTAGATGAATCCATGGCGGATTTATTGAGAAGAAGTCACAAGCCGGTTTACCTTGCCGTAAATAAAGTTGATAATCATGTTCGCTTAATGGAAGCCAGTGAATTTTACAGTCTGGGTTTTGAAAATATTTTCTTCTTATCATCCATAAGCGGAAGTGGAACGGGAGAGTTATTAGATGCTGTTATTTCAACAATGGATCCAGATGCTGATGCAATTGTAGAAGATGATGGGATTCCAAAATTTGCCATCATTGGGCAGCCTAATGTTGGGAAATCTTCATTGCTCAATTCGCTGATAGGTCAGGAGCGTACTATCGTAAGCGATATCGCCGGTACGACAAGAGATACTATTCATACTCATTACAATTTATACAATAAAGAATTCATTCTGATTGATACAGCAGGTTTAAGAAAAAGAGCCAAAGTGCATGAAGATTTGGAATTCTATTCTGTCATCAGAGCTATTAAAGCTATGGATGAAGCGGATATATGCTTGTTGCTTTTAGATGCAGGCAAAGGAATAGGAGCGCAGGATTTGGCTATTTATTCTCTTGCAGTAAAAAAAGGCAAGGGTATTGTAGTCTTGGTTAACAAATGGGATTTAATTGAAAAGGAAACCAATACGGCCAGAGACTACGAAAAAGAATTGAGACAACGTTTGGCGCCATTTAATGATGTCCCGATTATTTTTATATCAGTTATTGAGAAGCAAAGAATTTTCAAATCAATTGAAGCAGCTCTTGAAGTGTATGAAAATAAAAAGAAAAAAGTGGCTACGTCTAAATTGAATGAAGTGATGTTGAAAGCTGTAGAGCAGTATCATCCTCCTGTAGTAAGAGGTAATGCTATCAAGATTAAATATGTAACGCAATTGCCTACACATACACCGAGCTTTGCATTTTTCTGTAATTATCCCGATGATGTGAAAACGCCTTATAAGAATTATCTAGAAAATAAATTGAGAGAGAGCTTTGATTTCAAAGGTGTACCGATAAGATTATTTTTTAGAAAAAAGTAAAATAGTTAGCCCATTTTTTTCATAACAAGATAACTGATGATGAGTAATATTAAAATCAGTATCACTGCGAAGTATACCCAGTTTTGATTGGAAAAAATCTGATTTCTTTTTTTTCTTTTTTTGGCTTTGATTTCTTTCCTTAAACTAATGTTGAGTTGGTCAATAACATCAGGAATTATTTGTGTATCAACTTGCTCTAAACCTTCCATGGCTTCAGTCATAAATGGATCGGATTCCATATCGCTTTCCAGTTGATGACTTTCAGAATGGCTTAATTGTTCATTAAGATATTGCATCAGTTTTTCCTGATCAGTAACTTTTTGAGTTGATATATTTGATTTGTTATTCTCCATTTTCAATCTGTTTTTCTAACATGATTTTCAAATTTCTTTTTCCATTCTGTATGTGACTTTTTACCTGCATCAAAGTATAACCAGTGGAAGTCGTAATTTCAAGATAACTTTTCTTTTGTAAGTAGAATAAAGTTATACATTGCTTTTGTTCTTCATTAAGTGTGATAATAGATTTTTCTAACAGATTAAGGGTTTCTTCTTTCTGCAATAAAAGCTGCATATTCAAATCGTTTGCATCAGCAGCCAGTAAATTATCATTGATTTCATAATGAGATTTTTTTCTTCCTCTGAGTTCCAGCAAACAATGATTTTTGCCCACCATATACAACCAACTTTTGAAATAAGTGACTTTGTATTTTGAAAGTTCATGAATCACTTTTATGAAAACCTGTTGTACCGCATCTTTAGCGTCATTTTCGTTTTTAAGATATTTCATGCAAAGTCCGAAGAGGAGTAGGGTATAGCGACTTAGCAGAATGCCTAGCCATTCATTATTCTTATCTCTATAGAAATGCTCCAGTAATTCCTGGTCTGATTTATCAAGATGTTTTTCAGTAGCCAATGATAAAAAATTTGCAGTGAGATGAATCCTTAGCCATTTTCCATAAAGGAATAATTTGCTTTTTAAATAATTACACAGTCTTTGTTTTATTCAACATTGCAGGTTGATTGTTTTTGTCTTTTCCGGAATCTTTATTGTCGAAAAAAAGCATTTTCATGGCAATAACTATCATCAACATAGCGAAGGATTTTTTTACAAGTGTTTGAGGGATATTCATAGCGAATTTGCTTCCTAAAAAACTGCCAACGACAAAACCTATAGCCAGAATAAAAACAATATTAAAATCTATATGCCCTTGTTTATAATAATTGATAACGCCTAAAACACCAACAGGAAACATGATTAGCGCCAGAGAAGTACCTTGTGCATTGAGTTGAGAAAATCCTAGTATATATATCAACGCGGGAACAAGTACAACACCACCTCCAATACCTACCAAGCCGCCAAGCATTCCTGAAAACAGGCCAATAGCCAAAAGTATCAGCACTGTAGTTGTAGTAATTTCCATTTTGAATTTATTTTTAGTAGACATAAAAATTATCCTGTGATTTTATAACCGATGAAGCAAGCCAGAATTCCCAATACAACACTCGAAGTAATATAAATCAATGATAGTGCATATTTTCCTTGCTGAAAGAGATTTAAGTTTTCAAGACTGAATGCTGAAAAAGTAGTGAAGCCACCACAAATTCCAGTTGCTAAAAAAACTTTCCAAGTATTGCTGAATTGGGTGTCTTTCATGCTTAAGCTGATGACGATTCCGATAACCAAACTACCGATAACATTTATTAAAAGTGTAGTCCAGAATAAATGGCCAGGTTTTATGGTTTGAAATAAAAAATATCTCAAAGCAGAACCTAAAAAACCACCGGCACCAGCTAATAATAAATTTTTAATCATCATGGATTCATTGGAAGGTTTCCAGAATAAGTGTATTTAAAATCAACGCCCCATTCATTATTTACTTTCACCACTTTAATCTCCATAGGCTTATTCATATAATCATTTGAATAATTGATAATCGTAGTGGAGTCATTAAGGTCTGTGAATTTATTGATGATGTAATCAGCCGCTTTATAATTCTTCTTTTTTTCATCAGTCATTCTATTGTAATATTCTTTATACGCGGTAAACAATTGAATATTTTGAGTATCGGAAACGAGCAGGGAAGAGGCCGTTTCAAAATCACCATCAAGACTGGCTTTAATGAAAGTACGACCTGTTTCAAGTGCGTTGGTAGGTCGTTGTTTTTTTTCAGACTGGCATTGAGAGAAAGCAAATAAGACAGTAAGTAAAAAAAAGTATTTTATTTTTTGAATCATATTTATGGCGTTAATCATTTTTTATTTTTTCAATAATCTTTTTACAGAATCCAATTTTAAAAGACTTTTTCTGATGTCTTTTCTCATGGAGTCCATACCCATTTTCTTTATTTCTTGTAAATCTATATCTTTTAATTCGTCCATAGATTTTGCAATGGAATCTGCGTTTTCAATGCCTTCGCTTTTCATTTTATCCATGCCCATTTCCATCATGGAGTTTTTATCGAAAGCAACTTTCCATCCGTCTTTTTCTTTTTTCAAATAGAAATTAAGTGATTCGCCACCTTCTTTTGGTTTTACATTAATGGTTGCTTTATCGCCTTCGATTTTAGCTTCACCAAATTCAACTTTGTTTTTGTCGTATTTGTTGGTTTCTGTTTTGCTGCTGTCCATCTTCATGCCCATTTCCATCATATCAAGCATTGACTTACTTTCTTCAGTACATAATTTTCTGGCTGCAGTAATATCCTTCTTCGCCATCGCATCAAAGAATTTTGAAAGAGTTGCCTGAGGATCGTTGGTTTCGTTTTTACAACTGGTAATGCTGATTAAGCACATACTCATTATTAGGAAAAAATAATTTTTCATTTTTATAGTTTTAATTGTCGAGGTTAATAATGGCAAAGTTGAGGAAATTATTTAAATACCAAGGAAGTAATTTTATGACATTCATGATGAAGTACAATATCGTCAACGCCAATAAATTCAAAGGCTTGGATTTTACTTCTGTTGATTTTTAAATTTTGGTCTGATGCTAATTCTAACGACTTTCCAACAAATTCTGCGCAGTACATTTTATTATCTGTTTTCAAATCGAAATCCATGTCAAAAGGTAGTTTGATCTGGTAAAACTCGTCACATAGCCATTTTAATTGTTTGATTTCCTTTTCAGTTTGATTGAATCTGTAAATGCCAAATCCTCTGTTTTCTTGAGGATTTACAAATGTTTCAAACGATTCCTTTTTCAATGCCTGATTGGGATTGAAGTCTCCGCCAATGGCATGATATACAAAAATGGTGTCATTTTCTATAAAGGCAATCCCACAATGAGAATAGGTTTTGTCTCGGATGTTTATCATTCGAAGATTCTCGCTGGTGAAATCATTGCCTGTTCTGGTGATGATGTCGCCATTATGAACACATTCTTTTAAAGAATTAATTTTTGCTGATATTTCAATTGAAACGGTATGAGTTGATTTTTCAATTTTTTTTTCAGACTGATTGCAGGATAAAATAAAAAACAGGCAGCCTATAAGCCACCTGTTTTTTTGAATAGAAATTAATTTCATCAAAGACTATGGTTTTTTCACTTGTTCTTTTAGTTCTTTTTCTTTCATGTTTTTTTCGTCGTCTTTGTTGTAAGCTTTGATGATTGACTTTACAAGACGATGTCTTACCACATCTTCTTCATCCAACTCGATATAAGAAATGCCATCAATGTTTTTCAATAATCTTGTTGCTTTAAACAAACCTGATTGTTGGTTTTTTGGCAAATCAATCTGAGTAGGATCGCCGGTGATAATGGCTTTTGCGTTTGGCCCGATACGTGTTAAAAACATTTTTATTTGAAGGTCGTTTGTGTTTTGAGCTTCATCCAAAATGATAAAAGCATTGTCTAACGTACGTCCACGCATATACGCTAGTGGTGCTATTTCGATGGTGCGCGTGCTCATATAATATCCAAGTTTGTCTGCAGGAATCATATCGTCCAATGCATCATATAATGGTCTTAAGTATGGATCGATTTTTTCTTTTAAATCACCGGGTAAAAATCCTAATGATTCGCCGGCTTCTACAGCAGGACGAGTTAAGATAATTTTCTTTACCAACTTGTTTTTTAATGCTCTTACGGCTAATGCAACAGCAGTGTAGGTTTTACCGGTACCAGCGGGTCCTATCGCAAATAGGATATCGTTTTTATCACAGGCTTGCACCATGTTTTTTTGATTCTGTGTACGGGCTCTTACTGTTTTTCCATTAGGTCCAAATACAAGCACGTCATTTGGATGTCTGTCGATAAAATTGTCTACAACTTTTTCATCATCGCCACCGAGAATTTGTTCAAAATAATTCTCGCTCATTTGGCCGTTTCTTTGTAGATACTGCATCAGCAAGGTTATTTTTTCTTTTGCAGTTTCTATTTGTTCGGGTGCGCCGCTTAATTTGATTTGAGTGCCGCGACTTAAAATTTTTAAAAGTGGAAATTTCTTTTTTAGCAAATCCAACTTACCGTTGTTAACGCCAAAAAATTCAATTGGGTTTACGCTTTCGAGGTTGATAATTGTTTCTGTCAAGGGTTTTCTGTTTTAATTACTTCTGCAATTACAGAAGCAGGTCTTGTGATAAAATGAAAATACCGATTTGATCTTACCAAATTTAATCTTTTAGGATTGTAAATGCATCACAATATTTATCAACATTTGTTGAGAAAACAATTTAATAACATTGTTTGTTAAGGGATATAACCACGAATTCACGAAAAATATCTTGTTTGGTGTTTGGTGTTTGTTGTTA
>CALCNY010000289.1 GCA_937897585.1 uncultured Chitinophagaceae bacterium
TACAAGTATGCCTGCTATGCAGATTTCAGGCAATGAAATTATCGTTACCATAAAAGGACAGAAGATCAGACTTTTCTCTACTGATTTGAATGACAGAATCATTATAAATAAAGAACTGGCCTCAAAGGAAAATCTTGATGTAAGCAATGATGGATATATAGCTTATCTGGATGAAAATAATCTTTTTGTTACCAAGAATGGAGATACTAAAAAACTGACTGAAGACGGCTCTCACAATATTATTTATGCTTCTACGGTACACCAAAGCGAGTTTGGTATCACCAAAGGAACATTCTGGAGTAACAATGGAAAATTATTGGCTTTCTACAGAATGGATCAAACTATGGTGCCCGATTATCCAATCATCGATTGGACAGAAAGACCGGCCAAAGTCAATAACCTCAAATATCCAATGGCAGGTGATTCCAGTCATCATGTAACCGTTGCCGTTTATAATGCCGAAACAAAAAATACAACATGGATAAAAACTACAGGTCCTGCAGAACAGTTTTTGACAAATATCGCTTGGAGTCCTGATGACAAATTTTTGTATATCGTTATTTTAAATCGTGAACAAAATCATTTCTGGGTAAATCAATACAATGCGGCTACAGGAGATTTTGTAAAGACTTTATTTGAAGAAGAAGATGCTAAGTATGCCGAACCTCTGGAGCCTATGTTGTTTGTAAAAAACAATTCTAATCAATTCATCTGGCAAAGTAAAAGAGATGGCTGGAATCATTTGTATTTGTATAATGCAGATGGAAGTTTGGTAAAGCAATTGACCAAAGGTGAATGGGAAGTGATTGAAGTAAAAGGCTTTGACGAAAAAGGAGAGAATTTATTTTTTGTTTCAACAGGTGTTTCGCCGATTTCAAAAAACCTTTATTCAGTAAATATCAAATCAGCAAAAATAAAATCCATCACAGAAGGCAACAATGTCCATAACACATCTGTAAGTACTGATGGTGCTTTTGTAATTGATAATTACAGTAATCCTTCTGATCCAAGAACAGTGCAGTTGATTGAAACCAAAACCGGAAAAACAAAATCATTATTACAGGCAAAAAATCCGATCGAAAATTATGCCCGCGGTGAGATGAGCATCTTCACTATCAAAAATCATGAAGGAACTGATTTATATTGTCGTCTATTCAATCCCGTTAATTTCGACAGCACCAAAAAATATCCTGTGATTGTATATTGGTATGGTGGTCCGCATGCGCAAATGATTCTAAATGGCTGGAATGGAGGAGCAGGAGATTATTGGTTTCAATACATGGCAGAGCGCGGTTATGTAGTGTTTACATTAGACACAAGAGGTAGTGCTAATCGTGGCAAAGCTTTTGAACAGGCGATACATCGTCAGGCTGGTGTATTGCAAATGCAGGATTTGATGACTGGCGTTGATTATTTAAACAACCTTTCCTTTGTAGATAAAAACAATATGGGTCTGTTTGGATGGAGCTATGGAGGATTTATGACCACAGATTTTATGTTGACGCATCCCGGAATTTTTAAAGCAGCTGTTGCCGGTGGCCCAGTAACCAATTGGAAGTATTACGAAATCATGTACACCGAAAGATATATGGATCGTCCACAAGAAAATCCTGAAGGATATGAAGCTACCGATCTAACCAAAAAAATTGGAAATTTAAAAGGCAAGTTGTTGCTGATACATGGCATGCAGGACAATGTAGTATTGATGCAACATTCAGTAAATCTAGTAAAAGCTGCTGTGGATAAAGGTGTTCAGGTTGATTACATGATTTATCCTGGACATGAGCACAATGTGCTCGGTAAAGACAGAGCGCATCTTTACCAAAAAGTAACAGATTACTTCACACAAAATTTACATTAAAATCAAATGGCCATATTAACCGTAAATCAATTATCAAAAAATTACGGAAAAATACCTGCATTGCAACAGGTTAGTTTTTCTGTTCCCAAAGGTTCTGTGTTTGGCATACTCGGACCTAACGGCAGTGGTAAAACGACTTTGCTGGGTATTATAATGGATGTGTTGAAATCCTCCGGTGGATCATTTCAATTGTTTGATGAAGTGCCTACAGAAAACACAAGACAAAGAATGGGCACCCTATTAGAAACTCCTAATTTCTATCATTATTTATCAGCTGTTCAGAATTTAAAAATTACTGCAGCCATCAAACAAAAAGACGAAGATGATATTGATCGCGTATTGGAAATTGTAAATCTCACACAAAGAAAAGATTCTCCTTTCAGTACATATAGTTTGGGTATGAAACAACGGTTAGCTATAGCCGCCGCATTATTAGGCAACCCGGAAGTGTTGGTGCTTGATGAACCTACTAATGGCCTAGATCCTGTGGGTATTGCAGAAATCAGAGAGCTCATAAAAAAGTTAGCAAAAGAAGGTAAAACAATCATCATGGCTAGTCATATGCTTGATGAAGTAGAAAAAGTTTGTACACATGTAGCCATATTGAAATATGGAAAGTTGATAACCTTTGGAGATGTCAATGAAATCTTGGTCAATGATGATATTGTTGAAGTCGCTTCATCAGATTTGGAAAGATTGAAAAATACGTTGATAAATATGCCAGGAAACACTCATGTCCAAACTACAAATGAAACTGTTCATGTAAATTTTGCAGCAGGCACAGCCAATCTCGAAGCCGTAAATAAATTCTGTTTTGAAAATGGCATTGTACTTTCTCATTTGCAACTGAAAAAGAAAAGTCTGGAAACTAAATTCTTAGAACTCACCAATTAATAGCACAACAATGATGCATCTTTTGAAAATAGAATGGATGAAAATTAAGAACTATAAAGTGTTTTTAATCATAGCCATTTTTTTTACCATTGGAATCTTGCTTTCCAATTATATTGTTTACAGCGTTTTTGACAATATGATTAATAACTCAAGCGCAGCTATGCTTCTTGATAAATTTAATCCTTACGATTTTAAGTATGTATGGAAATCTGTTAGTTACACTTCAGGGTATCTATTGATTCTGCCTGTATTGTTGTTGATTATTCTAATTACGAATGAATTTACTTTCAGAACCAATCGTCAAAATGTTATTGATGGCTGGAGCAGAAAACAGTTTATCAATGTAAAAATGATGCTGGCTTTGATTTTCGCAATATGTTCAACATTAATTGTAATCATTACAGGTTTGATTTTTGCTTACAGAACTGGAACTTCATTCTCATTTGATGGATTTACTCATGTTGGTTTCTTTTTTCTAAAAGCACTTTCTTATAATTTAATTGCTGTGTTTATTTCTGTTTGGTTGAAAAGAACTGGCTTTGCTGTGGGGGCATATTTTATATACATGGGAGCTGAAAATATTATTGCTCAATTACTTGATTTCTGGAGCCTGAAAATAAAAGCAACTTCAAGCTTTGATCCTGGAAGTATGGGAGATTATCTTCCAATGAATGCTTCAGATGGATTATTAAGTTTTCCCGACAATCCTTTGAAATCTATTGCCAAGAGCGCTTTGCCCACTGATTATACAAATATAGTGATTGCACTTGCTATCTTTTATGTAGTATTATTTTACTGGATGGGCAGAAGACAAATCATCAGACATGATTTGTAAATTATTTTTTCAATAGTTGCCTTAATGCTACTTCAATGGAAGGATAAAGAAACGTAAATCCTGTATTTCTGATTTTTTCGCAACTTACATTGGTGCTTTTTAAAACTTCAATACTTCTTTCGCCCATCATGATTTTTAAAACAAATTTTGGCACATAAGAAGGGATGAAGAAAATGCCTTTCATGATCTTAGCTAATGTAATGGTCAGCTTTTTATTGCTTACGGGCTCGGGTGCTACTGCGTTGAAGTTTCCATTTAGATTTTCATTTTCAATAGCATGAATAAATATTCTGCATAAGTCTTCAATATGAATCCAACTTACCATTTGCTTTCCATTTCCTAATATACCGGCTACGCCTAAACGAATTGGCTTCATGAATTCTACCAACGCGCCTCCTTTTGTGCTGAGTACAATTCCCGTTCTGATTTTACAAACACGGATTCCTAATTTTGAAGCAGGTTCTATGCTTTCTTCCCATAATCTGCAGGTTTCGCCAAGGAAATGACTGTCAGCTGGGTCATTTTCTACAAACTGATAGTTTTCTTTTACATCAGGACCATACCAGCCAATAGCTGATGCACTGATAATCGCTTTCACTTTATTGAAATTGTTTTGAAGTGAATGAACAATGAGTTCGCTGCTTTTAACGCGACTGTCGAGAATTTCTTTTTTATAAGCTGCTGTCCATTTTTTGTCTACAACTCCGGCACCAGCCAGATGTATAATATAATCAGCTTTTGAAATGGCAGTCGGGTCGATATAATTTTTGTTAATGTCCCAATGAGCATATTCAATAGCAGCATTGATTGATTTTTTATTTGTTGAACGAGTGAGTATCGTTACAGTATAGCCTTTCTCAGTAAGCATATTACAGAGCGCATTGCCAACAAGTCCTGTGCCGCCGGTTATTAAAATATTTTTTCCGTTTGTCATCATTTTCTATAACAAAAATTTGTTCCATTTGTTTGATTAAAGATACTTTTGTTTTACTGAAAATTTCATTCGAACAACTTAGAGTATGAAGTCTGCTTTTATTTTATTGATACAAGTTTTATTTTTTTCTAACTGTTTTTGTCAGAAAGTAATCTATACAGAACCGCAGAAAAAAGACATTGCCAGCATGAAGTTTGAGATTCTGGGCAAATTTAGTTCTGGTTTGCTGGTGTATAAAAATGCATCACGTCAACATAGCATTGCGGTTTATGATAAAGACATGCAATTACTGTCTGAAAACAATCTTGATTTCATACCCGATAAAATTATTGACATTGATTTTGTCTGCTATGCGGATCATTTTTTTATCATCTACCAATACCAAAAAAATAATATTGTTTTCTGTGCAGCTGCTGATGTGGCGGATAATGGAAATGTGATTTCAGGTCCTTTTATGCTGGAATCAACTTCAATTTCTTTTTTGGCAAACAATAAAATTTACTCAACTACATATAGTGAAGACAAATCCAAAATTCTTTTGTACAAACGTTATATCAAAAACGATCAGCTCGAATTTATGGCTGTTGTGTTTGATGCCAAATTCAATGCTGTAGATAGTTTCACACAAAAAAATGTAATTAACCAAAACAAGGAAATGAATAGTGATGTGGCAGTAGACAATGACGGCCAATTTATTTTTGCTCAAACTTTCAGAAAAAATGCTAGTTCTCCAGCTACTGCCCTAAAAGTTTTTATACATCAATTACATAAAGACAGTTTGAATGAGGTGAACATTTCACTTGATAACAAAGCTGCTAATATGCCAATGATCAAAATTGACAACAGAAATAAAAAATATTTATTCAACGCTTTTTATTACAGTGAAAACGAAAGAAATATAGAAGGACTTTTGTCTGTATCAATTGGCACAAATCAATTCGATACATGTCAAACTTCTTTTAATGAATTTTCATCAGAAAGAAAATCAACAGGCAGTCATTTCAATACAACATATGACAATCTGATTCCCAAAAATATTATTCTCAGAAAATCGGGCGGCTTCGTGCTGATTGCTGAAGATTTTTACAATGAAACGCTATATGATGATAACAGATGGAATCGCTATGATCCATACAACCCATATGTGCCGTATAGTTCTTCCAATGGTTACTATATGAATAGTCCATACTACAATAATTATCGGCCTTATGGCAACAATTTCGATCAAGGCCGATCCCGATATTATTACAACAATATTTTTATTGCTGATGTTGACAGCAGTTTGCAAACCACTTCTATAAATGAAATCAACAAACGCCAGTATGAAACCGATAATGACAATAATTTATCTTTTGGCTTCATGAATACCGGAAAGGAAATTCATTTTATGTTTATTGAAAATGCGCAAGATAAATCGTTAATTACCGATAATGCACTTTCAACTGATGGTAGAGATCGGAAGAGCACACGT
>CALCNY010000290.1 GCA_937897585.1 uncultured Chitinophagaceae bacterium
CTCTTCCGATCTGTACAAGAACTTCAATCAGTGTAACGGCAACGGGTGTGGGATCTTACTCATGGAGCAATAGCCTTGGTTCATCTGCAACAGCTAGCATCACATCTCCAGGTACATATACTGTAACTGTAACAGGTGCTAACGGATGTACATCAACTGCGAGCATTACCGCAACTCAGAGTAATACAATTCCATCTGCACCTGTTGTTACCAATGGATCAAGATGTGGTGCTGGTACGGTTACATTAAGTGCTACATCAGGCACAGGAACAGTGGTAGATTGGTATGCATCTGCATCGTCTTCTTCACCTTTCTTAACTGCTTCAAACACATACACTACTCTTTCTTTATCATCATCTACTAATTATTTTTTAATCTCAAGAGATACAGTAACGGGTTGTACTTCAGCAAAGCCTAGAGTAACTAACTCGTTGAATTTTGATGGAACAAATGATATTGTTAATGCCGGCAATCGTACTTCATTACAAATTAATCGTGGTACAATTGAGGCATGGATTAAAACACCTAATGCCGGTTCACAATTCCGTGCTATAGTTTGTAAACCTTATGCTTTTGGTCTATTCTTGAATAACGGTGTTTTGGTTGCATATGATTGGTTAAACTATAGAATAATATCTACTGGTATAAACCTAGCAGATAATAGTTGGCATCATGTTGCATTAAGTTTTGATGCTCGTCCAAATGTGAATACAGCAAAAATATATATAGATAGCATTTTAAGAGCGCAAGATTATTTTGATATTCTCAATCAAACTGATTCGTTGTTTATAGGAGAGAATCCATCGGGTGTAGTACAACAATTTAGAGGTACTATTGATGAAGTGAGGGTATGGAATGTAGCACGTACTCAGTCGGAAATTGGGGCGTCCATGAATACAGCGTTGTCGGGAACAGAATCTGGATTGGCGGCTTATTACAACTTTAATCAGGGAGTCGCAGGCGGAACAAATACAACTATTACCTCATTAACAGATCTAACAAGCAATTCGAATAATGCATCAATTGGTAATTTTACTTTAACTGGTAATGCATCAAATTTTGTTGATGGGCCTGCATTGAGCCCGATAACAGTGGTAACAGCTAATGTGCAACCACTGCCAACTGTAACATCATCATCAAATGGTTCAACATTTTGTTCATCAGGTACAACCAATCTTACAGCAGCTGCAAGTGCAGGAGCGAAAATTGATTGGTATGCAGATGCAAGCGGTGGAACGGCTTTGGCTACAGGTGCAGGTACTTATACAACACCTACACTTACTGCAACTACTATTTACTATGCAGAAGCTAGAGATACAATTACCGGTTGTGTTTCAGCATCAAGAACAGCAGTAACTGCAACACTTGCTGCAATAACAACAGCTGGTATTACTAACAACACTGGTTCTACAGTTTTGACATGTGCAACAACTGCTATTAGTGTTACAGCAACTGGTGGCGTTTCATATTCATGGAGTAATAGTTTAGGAACTTCTGCAAATGCAAGCATCAATACACCAGGTACATATACCGTAACTGTAACAGGTGCTAACGGATGTACTGCAACTTCAAGCATTACAGTAACAAGAGATATTACTGCACCAACAGCTGGTATCACCAACAATACAGGATCAACTGTATTAACATGTGGTACAACTGCTATCAATGTAACGGCAACAGGTGGAGTATCTTATTCTTGGAGCAATGGCTTAGGTACCTCTGCAAATGCAAGCATCACTGCAGCGGGTACATACACCGTTACAGTAACAGGAACTAATGGTTGTACAGCAACATCAAGCATTACTACTACACAAAATAATACCGCACCATCTGCTGGTATTACAAACAATACGGGTGCTACAGTATTGACATGTTCAAGAACTTCAATCAGTGTAACGGCAACGGGCGGTGTATCTTACTCATGGAATAATGGCTTAGGTTCATCAGCCAATGCGAGCATCACTGCACCGGGTATCAACACTGTTACTGTAACAGGAGCTAATGGTTGTACATCAACATCAAGCATTACAGTAACACAGGATAGTACAGCGACAACTACAAGTATTATTAACAACTCAGTCACCACGCAACTTAATTGTAATACACAAAGTATTAGTCTTAATGCAAGCCCTTCCATTTTTGAAAATTTCAACAATGGGCAATGGGATACATCAAATTTCACATTAGGCGCTCCTTCTTTCGGAAACGGTTCAGTTGTAAATGGTGCTTTTACAGATCCAACTGATGCAAGAACTCCGTTAAGGACTGTTAATCAATTTCACCCAGATGCCAATCATTTGCTGACGGTTTCGGCAACCATTAAATATAATAATGGACAAAGTATCGGATTTATTGCAACGAGATCTAGCGGCACCATTTTAAATGCAAACACTGAACCAGATGGAGCCAAGATGAGGTTACATAATTTCAATGATGGTCAAACCACTTTACCTAATGGTGTCCATGAACAGTTAACCAATTCGTTTTATAACAATCCGGTTCGTGTAACGATGATTGATAATGGAACATCTGTTTCATGTAAATTGATCAATTTGGTTACCTTGGTTGAACATAATTATACTGTAAATACATCTAGCAGTAATGGCGATTATATTGTGTTTTCAGGCGGTTCCAAGGTTTCTTGGGATGATATCCAAATCAGTTACGGCAACCCGAACATTTCGTATAACTGGGTAAATGGAAACGGCGTTACCATTAGCAACACTGCTTCTGCTAACATTACTTCACCTGGAACTTATACCGTTACTTCATCAGCATCTAATGGTTGTTCATCATCTGCAAGTATTTCAATAACTCAGAATATTTCAACATCAGCAATGGATACTACAGCTTTTGCTTGTAACAGCTTTACTTGGTATGGAACGACTTATACCAGTTCAGCTAATCCAACACGAACATTGACAAAAGCAAATGGTTGTGATTCCGTAATTACTTTACGTTTAACAGTAGGACATTCGAACACAGGTGATACCACAGCAGTTGCTTGTAACAGCTTTACTTGGTATGGCACAACTTACACAAGCTCTGCCAATCCAACACGTGCATTCACCAATGCAAGTGGTTGCGATTCTGTTGTGACCTTGCATTTAACCATCACTTCAGTAGCTAATTTGAATGCCACAACGGTAACAGGTACAAAGAATGTTTGTGCGTATATTGGAACAAATAGCTCAGTAATTTACACTGCAAGTTGTATTGGGGCTACTTCATATGCATGGACTTTACCACCAAATACATTGTTGGTAAGCGGTCAGGGAACAGCAAATATTTCAGTTAAATTCCTTCCTGGTTTTGCTGCTAACGCAAACAAACAAATCAGAGTAGTGGCGTCCTCTCCATGTGGAGCAAGTCCAATAAAAGTCTTTTATACTTTGGCTCAAACTCCAGTTACACCAGCAACAATCATAGCATCAACTGCTAATGTTTGTCCAAGCATTGGAACCAATGTACCTATTATTTTCACGATACCGAGAGTTGCCGAAGCGGGTAATAGTTCAATCATGGCATCATCTTATTTATGGACAGCTCAAAGCGGAACAACTACCATTACTCATCTTAGTAATGTAAGTGAATACGATACATCTATTGCTGTGACATTTGCTAATAATTTCACTTCAAGCAACATAACTGTTCAGGCTATCAATCAATGTGGATTAAGCCCTGCTAGAAGTTATTTTGTTTCTCGTAACAATCCATCAACACCAAGTTTGATTAGCGGACCTACAAATGCTTGTGAATACTCAGGAGCAACTGGATCAAATGCCATTTATAGTGTAACAGCTTCATCTAATGTCGACAGTTACTCATGGACGTTACCAGCAGGCGTTACTAACGTTGCCGGTCAGGGTACGAACACGATTACTTTTAGATATCCTGCAGGCTTTGCCGGAGGATCAATTTCAGTAACTGCAACCAATGGATGTGGAACAAGTAGTTCAAGAACAATGGTCATATCAAGATTAGTTTCTGCTACTCCGGGTAATATAGATGTAATCAATCCTACTGGTTGTCCTAACAGATTATATACTTATTCAATTTCCTCATTGCCTGGAAATGCTACTGCAACAGAGTGGACAGTTCCAACGGGAGGTACAATTGTAAGTGGACAAGGAACGATAAGTATCTCTGTGTCTTACAATACAGGAGTTGTAGATGGTTTGGTTACAGTAAGAGGTATCAATAACTGCGGAGCAAGTAGTTATAAAACTTCTATAGTAAAATTAGCGCCTTGTCCTGCAGGTCCAACAGCCCCTATGACAAAAGGCTTGCCAATAGTTGTAAGTGATCCAATGGAAGTAAAACTATTCCCCAATCCAACTACCAACAACTTCAACTTGCAAGTGATTACAGCAGATCAACAAGAATTAGTGTTAAGGATTATGGATGTTCAAGGCAGATTCATCAAGTCAATTAAGGTTGATCCTTATCAGACAATAAGTATCGGTTCTGAATTGAAATCCGGTTCTTACTTGTTGGAAGTGAAACAAGGAAATAATGTGAAGACAACTAGAGTGGTGAAATATTAGGCCCCCTCAATCTCCCGAAGGGGGAGATAATTTGGAGATTTGGTAATGAGTATAATGCAATTACCAAATTAGTTCACCATCAAATTATACAAAAGAGCCTGCGGATAAATTCCGTGGGCTCTTTTATTTTTAGCTCTCTGATTTTATTAGCACAAATTTTCTTAATTTCAGAAAACAATAAATTTCCAATCAAATTAAAAAAGCCATGAAAAAAATCATTACAAAATCATTTTTGTTGTTGTTTGCCATGAATGGATTTGCACAAAATCCATCTAAAATAAATATCGACAAACCCAAAGACAGGTATGCCGATTGGGTGGAATTCAATGCTTCGAATGCTCCTGCATTTAGAAACAATCAGGTGTTTTTAATTGATGAAAAAAACAAATCATCATTTTCAACTGATACAAAACTTATAACAAAGGAAACCGATCAGCTTGGATTCACGAACTACCGTTATCAGCAAACGATCGGCAATATTCCGGTTGAACATGCAGTTTATATTGCACACGTAAGGAATTCAAGATTGTTGATGCAAAATGGCAAATGGCTGATGCATTTACCTGATGGCTTGCCAACTACTGCATCTATTTCTGAATCTGCTGCTTTGCATAGCGCTTTGAATTATATTGGTGCTACAACATATAAATGGCAACAGGCAGATGAAGAAGCGTTTATCAAAACAGAAAATAATAATCCTAATGCTACCTATTTTCCAAAAGGAACGCTTGTTTATTATTCAGGAGAGGAGGACTTGACATCAGCTAATTTAAGATTAGCATATAAATTTGATGTATATGCAGCTGAGCCATTGAGTCGTAAAATAATTTATGTAGATGCTGTAAATGGCAACGTTTTGGGAACAAAAGATTTGATTCATGAAACCAATGCTGCAGGATCTGCAGTTACGGCTTACAGTGGCACACAAGCCATTACTACAGATTTAAATGCAGGAACTTACAGGCTTCGTGAAATTGGCAGAGGCAATGGTATCCAAACTTACAATATGAAAAAAGGCACCAATTATGCAACTGCTGTTGATTTTACTGATGCTGATAATGTTTGGAACAATGTAAATACTTCAAAAGATCAATATGCAACAGATGCACATTGGGGTGCAGAAAAAACTTATGATTTTTATAAAAACAATTTCAATAGAAACAGCATTGACGGGAATGGTTTCTTAATAAAAAATTATGTTCATTATAGCTCAAATTATTTCAATGCCTTTTGGGATGGAACAAGAATGACCTATGGTGACGGAAGTTCTACAGACAACAACAAACCACTTACTGCTATTGATGTTTGTGGTCATGAAATTACGCATGGACTTACCACTTTTACTGCAAATTTGACTTACAGTGGAGAAAGCGGTGCCATGAATGAAGGATTCAGTGATATTTTTGGTACTGCTATTGAATGGTACGCGCGACCAACTCAACATGATTGGTTAATTGGTGCAGATTTTTACACTATTCGCTCTATGAGCAATCCAAATGCATACAACCAACCAGATACATATTTAGGAACCAAATGGTATACAGGCACTGCCGATAACGGTGGTGTACACACGAACAGTGGTGTATTGAATTACTGGTTTTATTTGTTAAGCGATGGTGGCACCGGTACCAATGACAAAGGCTTTGTATTTAACGTTGCTTCAATTGGAATGGCAAAGGCTCAAGCTATAGCTTTCAGAACACTTACCGTGTATTTGATTTCTACTTCAAAATATATCAATGCGCGAACAGCTTCAATTCAAGCGGCTACTGACTTGTATGGCGCAGCAAGTAACGAAGTGACACAAGTAACAAATGCCTGGAATGCTGTTGGTGTTGGCGGCGGAACGGCTCCATTAATTGCAGGTCCTGTAACTGCTAAGAATACCAATGATATTGTTATGGATATGCCAGCAATAAGTGTTTTTCCTAATCCAGTAAGTAAAACACTGCATTTGCAAATGAACAACGCTTTAGTATCAGCCAATAGTTTTCAATTGATTGATGTTAATGGTAAGGTTGTACTTTCTAAAAACATAGCCACAGCAAAAGGATTCAATAATTTTGATTTTGATATTTCCGGTTTGCAAACAGGAACTTATTTTGTAAGATGGGGCAGAGAGAAAATAGCGACGATTGTGAAAGAGTAAGCCTCCTAAATCACTCAAAGCGGGAGATGATATTTGATAGCCCACGGTTTAAACTGTGGGCTATTTTGTGAAAAATATTTATTTCAATATTTTTGATTCTTCCTCAAATTATAGACTAGGAAAAATGTCGCCAAACAATAAACGTCAAACCCCAAACATAATTCGTTATGACTTATCATTACCTCGCCCTCGGCGATAGTTATACAATAGGAGAGCAAGTGCCTTTGCACGATAGCTTCCCATATCAAACGGTGCAATTATTACGTAAACATTTTGCAGGTAGATATAAATTCCTTGCTCCTGAAATTATTGCCAAAACAGGCTGGACAACAGATGAAAAGAAGCATCATATTTCAAATATCACATTATTAGAAAAATATGATTTCGTGAGTTTGTTGATTGGCGTCAATAATCAATACAGAGGCAGATCGGTTGAAAATTACAAAGAAGAATTTACGCATTTATTACAACAAGCCATAGAATTTGCAGGTGGTGTAACAAATCACGTTTTTGTTATTAGTATTCCTGATTGGGGTAAAACACCGTTTGCGGCAGAAAGAGACATTCACAAAATCGCACAAGAAATAGATGACTACAATAATGCCTGTAAAGAAATTGCGTTAGCACATCATTGTCATTTTATTGACATCACCAGTTCACAAAGAGCGGATAGTCATTTGGAAGATTTTATTGCGGAAGATAAATTGCATCCTTCGGGTAAGGAGTATGCTAAATGGGCGGGAAGGTTGTTTGAAGGGATTGTGAATGTTATTGAGAGTGGGTTTTAGCCCCCTTTAATTCCCCCGAAGGGGGATGTGTTTGTGGTTTGTTGTTTTTTGTTTCACAAACAACAAACAATAAACAACAAACCAATTTACAAATTAAATTTTCTTGATTTCTTAATTCTTATTTCTATTGAGAATACTAACCAGTAATTGTTTGACTGTTGCCATTTCTTCTGCTTTGCTTGAAGCAACAAAAAGCGTCAAACTGGCTAAAGCTTCGTTGCTGATAATCGTTTGACCTTTCACGTTATATAATAATTGATTTCGTTCTAAAAACAAAAGAAAGCAGGCTGCAGCAATTCTTTTATTGCCATCCACAAATGCATGATTCTTGACAATTAAATACAATAGCATTGATGCTTTTTCTTCTATACTTAAATAAATATCTTTTTTATCAAATTGCTGTTGAATTGAAGTAATGGCGCTTATAAAACCTTCGTCTTTTTCTTTGCCAAAAAGATCTGAGTTGACATCTATTTTCATTTGCTCCACCAATTTCATGAAATTCTTGATTTCTGGATATTTTGCTTTTTCCCTGTGATTGCCGATGTTATCCAAAGACTCATGGTCGTAGTCGTCAAGCAATTTTAAACCAAGACTAAACTGATGAAGCCATTCAAATTCTTCAGAACTAGCTTTCTCTTCAATGGCTCTACTAAGAATCCGAATGCCATCGTGTAGTACTTGTATTTCCTTGTTTTTTTGTGCTAAGCGTTTTTCATTTATAGCAACACCTTCAATGAGGTAATCTTTTAATCGTTGAGTAGCCCATTGACGGAATTCAATACCTCTTCGGCTATTCACTCTAAAACCTACTGAAATGATAACATCTAAATTAAAGTAATCTATTTCTCTTGATACCTGTCTTTTTCCTTCTTTTTGAACTGTTCGGAATTTCCGAACAGTTGAATCATGAGAAAGCTCATTAGAAAGAAAAATACTTTTAATGTGTTCGCTTATATTGGCTTTGCTTG
>CALCNY010000291.1 GCA_937897585.1 uncultured Chitinophagaceae bacterium
TACAATAACATTGCCATTTAAAGTAGCAACTTGCTTGTTAGTGTTTTTTAAAGAATGATGATGCTGATTTGAAACTGTTTTTTGTAGAGATGAAACCGCTAATTTCCCAGAATGAGAAGCAACGGCACTAAAACCATTTAAGCTAGTAAGAATTACAATAATACTGAACAGGAATTTCATCACGGGTGCGAATATAGGTTTAAAATTGTTAAGGGAATTTTAAGAATTATTATTTTGATAAGTTTTCTTAAATAAAACAATTTCAATTATTGCATTCCTTCTTTTTAAAAAGACAAATTAAAAGTCACATCCCTAACCCTAAGCCCCCTAAATCCCCCAAAGGGGGAAATCAAAGGCAGTCTCTGCGTTACCTCTTTAACTCTCTTCTCAGCGGTGAAATATTGTAAAATGTAGAAGTAGGATTAGTGAAATGTATTGGGCAGTCGCACTGAATGACAATTCAAAAAAACAATTCGTGAATTCGTGGCTATACGAACAAAACACAATCAAAGTTCCCCTTGGGGGATTGAGGGGGCCCCAACAAAAAACCCACTCCAATAAAGGAATGGGTTTTTAATATTGCATTTTATCAGGATTTAGAACTTCATCATTCTAACAGTTTTGATGTTCTTTCCTTGTCTTACCTCAATGATATAAGAACCAGCTTTTAGTTCAGTTCCTATATTTATTGTTTCGTAAGGATTAATAGTTATTGTTTTGATTTGTCTTCCTTGCATATCCAAAACTCTTGCTGTAATGCTTTCTTTACCTGCTGTAAGTACTTGTACATTAAAGCTTGAAGTTGTAGGATTAGGGAACACATTTACACTCATTGAAGATGGTGCAGCTGTTGCTGATTTCACAAAAGTAGTTGCACAACCTGTGGTTATCAGTTTGAGAACTTTTTTAGCTCCCGCACAACCTGTTGTTCCTACTGCTTGAACTGTAATGCTATCATTTGAACTAGCTGAAAGGAATTTCACTTTAACCTTCAAACCATTGGTAACAGCAGTGTCAAAAGCAGCACCTGCAGGTATTGTCCATAAGTATGATGTTGCAGTAGCTACAGCTGTCGTTGTGTAAGTTGTTCCGGTAGTAGCTCCAAGAATTGGACAAATACTTGTAGTACCTGTTAACGTTGTTGGTGCCGCTAATAAAGCATTAAATGTTGCAACTGCAGCAGTTCTTGTTGCAGATACGCAACCTGTTGTAGTTACTCTTGTCAATGCGTAGAATGTTCTTGTTGCAGTGATCAATGAATCGAAAGTCAATGAACCGCTTCTTAACAAAGTTCCTGCTGTTGTAGCTGAATACCAGTCGATGGTACCGTCAGTTACTGTAGTAGCAGCAGATACTGTTGCTCTGGCAGCACCGCAAACAGAAGTTCCTGTTGTTGTTGGTGCTGATGGCACTGCATTGATTTTAGCCAACACCGCAGTTCTTGAAGAGAAGCAACCTGTTGTAGCTTTAGTAGCTACATAGTAGGTACTATCCGCAGCACTTGTTGCTGGTGTTGAGTAGGTAACTGTTGCTGTTGTTGCTGTTGTTAATGCAGTTGTTGTTGTCGCATCACGGAACCATACCGCTGATCCTGTTGGAGCAGTTGCTGTTAATGTGATAGAACCAGCACCACATCTTTGTTGTGTGGTGTTTACAGTTGGTAAATCAGGAACTGCATTTATAGTTGCTGTTGCTGATTTTAATGTAGCTGCATAACAACCTGCTGCACTTTGTGATGCCACAAAATACTTAGTAGTAGCAGATATTACAGGAGTTGTAAATGAAGTTCCTGTTGCTAATACAGCCCCAGTTGTTGCTGAATCTGCAAACCAGCTTAATGTTGTACTTGCTGGCGCTGTTGCACTTAAAGTAACTGTTCCTGCACCACAAATTGCTGCACTAACCGATACCGTTACTGCAGTAGGCAATGCATTTATTGTTGCCGTTACAGCAGTACGAGTTGCAGATACACAACCATTGGCAGTGCTTCTTGAAACAGCATAAACTGTTTTTACACCTGTTGTTGTATAAGTAGAATCGAAAGTCAATGAACCACTTCTCAACAATGTACCAGCTGTTGCAGCAGAATACCAGTCGATAGTTTCTCCAGCTCCAGGTGTTGCAGAAACACTAACCAAACCCGCTCCACATCTTGTAGGAGCAGTTCCTGCTGTAGGAGCTGTTGTTGTTCCAGCTACAGATAATGTTTTCGCTGCTGTTGTTCCACAACCTACTACAGCTTTTACACTGAAAGTTGAAGTAACATATGCAACACCGAAAGTAACATTGATGCTTGATGAATCTGAAGTTGCTGAAACAATAGTAACCGTTGTTGGTAATGTCCAGCTGTATTTAATGGCACCGGTTACAACTCCTGCAGTATAAGTTGCCTGTGTTGTAGTTCCAATGTAAGAACAAACACTAGCTGGTCCTGTAAGCGTTGCTGGTGCAGCAGATAGTGTTTTAGTAATGGCAGCTGTTTTAGTAACAGGAGTGCCGCATGAACTGCTAACTACCACACTTAATGTACCTGTTGTGAAGGTAGATGCAAAGTGTACAGTTAATGTATTGGTACCTGCTCCAGAAATTATTGTAGCTCCGGTTGGAACTGTCCAAACATAACTAGAAGCATTAGACGCTGCAATACTATAAGTGGCGTTCAATGTACTTGTTCCACTATAGATACATGCATTTTTTGAACCCACAATTGTATCAACTGTAAAATTATTTATCGTAACAATCGCATTTCCATTTAAACTTGATGCAGCACAAGAAGAGGCTGTCAATGAAGCAATGGTATATGTTGTATTTGAAGTTGGATTAACACTTACAGCTATTGGGCTTGTGCTACCAGAGAAAGCTGAACCATCGGATAATGTACCAGACCAAGGACCATTGCCTGTTACAGCAATGCTAAGATTTGCAGAAGCTCCTGTACAAATAGATGTTGATCCACTAATGGTTCCTGTTGGTAATGGATTGACAATAATTGTAACAGATGCTGTGTTTGAACAACCGCTGCCTGTAATAAATCCAGTAACCGTATATGTTGTAGTACTTGTTGGAACGAAAGAAACACCATTTGAAATACCTCCTGACCATGAATAAGTATTAGCTCCTGTACCGCTTAACGTAACGGAAGTGCCTGCACATATTGTTGTAGCAGAAGCTGTATAACCTACTGTTGGTACACCTGAGCCTTGTGTTACAATAATGCTTGAAGTTGATGAGCAACCATTTGCTGAAGTAACAGTAACTGTATATGTTCCTGGATCTACAATAGATACACTTGCATTATTGCCAAGATTATTATTCCAAGAATAAGTTCCTCCACCTGTTGCAGTAACATTTATGGCAGCAATTGCACAAGTTAATTGAGTGCCGCCAGTGTTATTTGTTATACCTGCTGTTGGAGCAGTTGTGTTTGAAGTTACTGTTATGCTAGCATTTGAAGTACAACCATTAGCTCCAGTTACAGTTACGGAATAAGTTCCTGGCGATGTAACTGTTGCAGCTGATGCAAAACCCAAACCATTATCCCAAGAGTATGAACTTCCACCTGTTGCTGTTAAACTGATTGATGTAACAGAACATGTTAATTGAGTTACCCCTGTGTTGCTTGTAATACTAGCTGTTGGTGCAATTAGATTTGAAGTAATAGTTACACTTGCTGTTGAAGTACAACCATTAGCTCCGGTTGCAGTTACAGTGTATGTTCCAGGCGATGTAATACTTACAGAAGCAGTATTGCCCAATCCATTATCCCATGAATATGAAACTCCGCCTGTTGCTGTAAGATTAATTACTGATGTATTGCAAGTAATTATAGAAGTACCACTGTTGTTAATGATACTTGTGTTTGGCACAACCGTATTGGATGTGATAGTAACACTTGCAGTTGATGAACATCCATTAGCACTTGAAACGGTAACTACGTATGTTCCAGCTGTATTTAAATTTACTGTGGCAGATTCACCCAAACCATTATTCCATGAGTAAGAGCCTCCGCCTGTTGCAGTAAGGTTCACCGTAGGAGTCGAACAAGTTAATACCGTATTATTGCTATTATTTGTTATTCCTGCTATAGGTGCCACATTATTTGTTGTTACAACAATATTTGCTGTTGAAGTACAACCATTTGCTCCTGTTACAATTACCGAATAAGATCCGGCTTGTGTAATAGAAGTACTTGCGCTATTACCCAAGCCAGCTGACCATGAGTAAAGTAAACCGCCTGAAGCAGTAACATTGATTGCAGGTATTGAACAAGTAATAACACTCGTTCCAGAGTTATTGGTTATTACTGCTACTGGTGCTGTTAAATTTGAAGTGACTACTATTGATGATGTTGAAGTACAACCATTAGCACCTGTAACAGTTACTGTGTAAGTTCCTGCTGATGTAATAGTAGCATTCGCATCACTAACAAGTCCATTGTTCCAAGAATATGAAACACCTCCTGTAGCAGTCACGCTGATTGAAGAAGTAGAACAAGTTATTACACTTGAACCTGTATTATTAACTATTGATGCTGTTGGCGCATCTTTATCAGAAGTAATGTTGATGCTTTGATTATTTGAACAACCATTTAACCCGGTTACTGTAACAATATAAGTTCCAGGATTTGTAACAATTGCATTACTATTATTTCCTAAACCATTGCTCCAGATATAACTGTTTCCGCCTGATGCAGTTAAATTGATAGAAGCTACAGCGCATGTCAATTCTGTAGTTCCTGAGTTATTTGTGATTGTAGCAGTTGGTAATGTTGTATTTGAAGTTACAATTATGCTTGAATTTGAAGTACAACCATTAGAACCGGTTACAGCAACAGTATAAGTTCCAGCTGAAGTAAATACTTGTGAAGCTTGAGTACCTAAACCATTACTCCATAAGTAACTTACGCCGCCTGTTGCAGTAACGTTTATTGATGTTCTTGTACAATTCAACTCAGTTGCACCTGTAATGTTGGTAATAGCAGCAACTGGTGCGGTTGTGTTAGACGTAATCACTGTTGAAGCTGTTGAAGTACATCCATTGGCACCTGTAACAGTTACAATATAAGTTCCTGGTAAAGTAATTGTTTGATCAGGATTTGTACCCAATCCATTATTCCATGAATATGTACCACCTCCATTTGCAGAAAGACTGATAGAAGTAGTATTACAATTCAGTTCAGATACGTTTGTATTGTTGTCTATTGATGCTGTTGGAATTGTTGTGTTGGATGTGATAGATATACTTGCAGATGAAGTACAACCATTAGATCCAGTTACGGTAACAACATAAACACCTGGTGTCGCAATTGTTTGACTTGCATTACTTCCAAGTCCGTTATTCCATGAATAACTACCACCACCCGTTGCCGTTACATTGATTGATGTTGTTCTACAATTCAATTCAGTAGTTCCGGTAATATTGGTGATACCTGCAGTTTGTGAAGTTGTATTTGAAGTGATAGTGATGTTTGCTGTTGAAGAACAACCATTGGCTCCGGTAACTGTAACTGTATAAACACCTGGAGTTGTGATAGCCGCACTAGCATTATTACCTAAACCATTGCTCCATGAATAAGAAACACCACCTGTTGCAGTAACACTAATTGACGAAACTGCACAAGTCAATACTGTTGTTCCTGTATTGTTAATAATGCTTGCAGTTGGTAACGTAGTGTTTGAAGTAATTGTAATACTTGATGTAGATGAGCAACCATTTGCACCAATTACTGTAGCTGTATAAGTGCCTGCTGAAGTTATAGTAGCATCTGCATTATTTCCTAAACCATTGCTCCATGAGTAAGAAGCTCCACCTGTTGCTGTTACACTGATTGATGGTGTTGCGCAATTGATTTGTGAAGATCCTGTATTATTGTCGATACCAGCAATAGGAGCTGTATTATTAGCTGATATGAAAATACTTGAATTTGCATAACAACCAAATTGATCAGTAACTGTAACTGTATAATTTCCTTGGTTCGTAATAGTTGCGTTTGCATTCGTACCTAAACCATTAGTCCATATGTATGAAACACCTCCAACGGCGCTTACATTGATAGATGGAGTAGCACAAGTTAACACAGTTGTTCCGGTGATATTATTGATAGAAACAGTCGGTGTGTTGTGAACTGAAAACACTAATGTCGCAGCACTATCACAACCTGCAGCATTAGTTAAATGAACTGTATACGTTCCACTATTATAATAGTAAGTTCCATTCCAAAAATATGGATAATCAGCATTCTCAACATTCAATTGAGCACATACTGTTTTGTAGGTTGTACTTGATGTTTTTTGGTTTACAACAACATTTGTTGAATTGGTGGCTGTGCAACCTAATGAATCTGTTACAGTCACAACATATAATCCACTTTGTGCTGCAGAAGCATTGTTTATTGAAGGGTTTTGTTCATTAGATACAAAACCTCCTGGACCACTCCAGCTATAAGTTAACGCACCAAAATTACCATTTGCAGATGAAGTTAGTTGCAAAGTAGAAGAGTCACATATTGGTGCATTTGAATTTGCAGAAACTGAAACATTGCAAGATGAAGTTGTTACAGCAATAACATTTGAATTTGATGAATAAGAGTTTATTCCTGTCGATCTTACTCTGTAATAATAAGCTGTATTGCTACTTAAGCCAGAAACTGTTTTACTCAAAGCTGATACCGCTAAATTGTTATAAGGCGATACGCATGATAACAGTTTTCCTGTCACACTAAAATTATCAATCAACCACAACTCATTAGCCTGGTTGTTCATCAATGTGATTCTTACTTGAAGATTGTTTACAGAAGGCAAACCAGTTATTGAAATTGTGCTTTGACCATTTGAATTGTTATTAGCACTTGGCGCAGCAAAATCTACTGAATATGAATCCTGATCGTAAGGAGTTGAAGCCGATCCTGTTCCTGAGAATGACCAGTATGCATTGTTATTACCTCTTAATGTAAGTGTCTTGCTCCAAGTATTTCCGCTGTCTTTGCTGATTTCAACAATTACTGAGTCTGTAGCATCAGCTCCCTGTGAAGTTGAATTATTTGAAATAGAAGCCAAATTAAATGACATTACAGGAGCTTCATATAAGCTTGTGTTCATAGAAGATGAAGTCAGCTGAACTTTACTATTTGTAATACCAAAAGAATAAGTACCATTTGATACGTAAGGTGAATTTGCAGGATTCGATGAACTTGAAGTATTACCTGAATAGTAGATTCCTGAATTGCCGGCAAGAGCAGTCTCACTAAATAAAGGATGACCATTTTCGAAATTCTCAGCGGCAATCGTCAATGTATTTCCAGTTGAGAAAGTAGGAGAAGTACTCACATCAATTCGATAACCATTTGAACAATTAGATGCATTCCAATTGGCATCAAAACTATTCAGATATACATTTGATGCAGCAGTAGCAATTGGAGTGGCAACTATATTGGTATTAAAGCTTCCTTGCAATGGATAATCTGTCAAATATGAAATGTTCGAAGGATTATCTGAATTGTAAGAGTATATTTTGTAATTATATTTTTGAAGATCTGAAAGTCCATTTACAACTGTTGATGAATCATTTCCAACATAAACAACAGAAGCGTTTCCAATGATAGCTCCTTGTGAATAAGTTGTTCCTGAAGCAGGGTCTGTATTTGGACTGTTGATACCTGAACTTTGCAAAACAATGTAACCAAGTGAACCTAAGGCTTTATTCCAAGTTAATGAAGCACTGTTGCAACTGATATTGCTGAAAACCAATCTAGTTGGTTGAGCAGCAGGCATTGGAGCTAATGTTGTAGCGTTCGCAGATGGAGAGCCTGCATACAAATAATTATAAGTTGCAACATTTGTTCCATCATATGTATAAGGAATCAATACAAAATTATATTGAGTGTTTCCTGTAAGGCCTGTTGATATTGCGGAAGTTGCGGTACCTAAAATAGAAGCGTTTACAATTGTAGTATTTGGACCAGCAATTGGAGCTTGGCCATTTACATTCACTAATGTTGGTGTGTTTGGATAGTCTGCACGGATTAAAACATAACCAGATACAGTAGCGCCAATTGTTGGGAAAACTGCACTTGTCCAAGAAAGATTTATTTGAGCTCCGTTAAACGCTGTCGCACTTAATCCATTAGCATTTACAACAGGAGGGTTTGAATAAGTATAGAAATTAGCTTCTGGACTTAAAGAAATTGAACCAAAGTTAGTAACTACATAACCTGCATAATAATATTTGGTTTGAGGTTGTAAATCACTTCTCAAATGAGCGTAAGTACCTAGATCCAAACCACCTTCGCTCAGTGTGTTGTTTGAAATTACTACAGGTGAACTAGTATTGTAAACTGTTCCTCTGTCTGCTATTCCTGCACCTCCATCAGATAAGATAGTGGCACCCAATATTGCTGAGTTATTTGTAATGCTAGTTGCAGTTGTATTTGTCAACACCGCAGGATCGAAAGCTGATGTAGTGCCATTTGCTGTTGGTGCACCTGTAGTTAAATAATTGTAGGTTGCTACATCGGTTCCATTCCATGTGTATGGAATCAAAAGGAAATTATATTCTGTGTTACTTAATAAACCAGTTGCACTTGCAGAAGATGACAATCCATCAATATTAGCATTCACAATTGTTGTGTTGGCATCAACTGTTGGTGAATTACCATTTGAACTTGTAAAAACAGGAACATTTGGTGCTGTTGCTCTCAATAAAAGATATTTTTTAGCGGTGCTTCCAAAACTAGCATAATCCGCAACACCCCAATTCAACTCTATCTGAGTGGATGAGAATGGCGTTGCAGTTAGTGAACTAGCTTGCGTAACTGGAGGATTTGACAAAGTGAAAAAGCTAAGTTCAGAAGACAAGCCATCGCCTTGTAAAGTTGAAGCGTATCCTTTGATATAATACTTTGTTTCAGGACTTAATGTTCTGTTTTGAGTATAATTTCCTATCGCAATTCCACCTTCAGCTAGTTTATTATCTGTGATTGTAACTCCAGGTGTGGTTTTTAAACAAGTACCTCTTGAAGTTAAGCTACTAGTACCTGTATAATTGATAACGGCATTGAAATTTGCACTATTAGCTGTAATATT
>CALCNY010000292.1 GCA_937897585.1 uncultured Chitinophagaceae bacterium
GAGGCTAGCGCTACCCGTCGACCCGTTGCTTGGCGCATTGAACGCGTGACGTTGATGTTGGTCGGAACACCACTGGTTGTAAATCCACCACGAACCGTTTTAAACGTGTTGATACGAGCCAGTTCTTTTTTGACAAGATCAGGTAATTCTAAATCTTCAAAATATAATTCTAAAAAATCAAACCAATTCAAGTAATGTAATCTCAGGCATCACACCTACTCTTCCAGGATATCCCAAAAATCCAAAGCCTCTATTTACATATAATTTGTTTTTCCCTTCTTCATATAGTCCAGCCCACTCTTTGTAAACATATTGAACAGGGCTCCATTTGATACCCGGAATTTCAACTCCGAATTGCATGCCATGGGTGTGACCGCTTAACATCAAATCGATGTCTCCATAATCAGTTCTAACTTGTGCATCCCAATGGCTTGGATCGTGGCTCAATAATATTTTAAAAGGATAAGCATCTGTTCCTTGATAAGCATTTTCCAATTTACCATATTTTGGAAATCTGATTTTCGAGCTCCAATTTTCAACTCCTAGTACTGCGATTTTTTCGTTATTCTTTTCAAGAACAACGTGCTCATTCAACAACAAACGCCACCCTAATTCAGCATGAACTTTTTTAAGATTTTCTAAATTCTGTTCTTTTGAAATTCCATTCTGAGGCCATTGCACATAATCACCATAATCATGATTGCCAAGTGTTGAATATACTCCCATTGGAGCTGTTATTTTGGAAAACAATTCCATGTAACCTTCCATTTCAGTAGCCCTGTCATTTACTAAATCGCCGGTAAAAAATATCACATCAGGTTTTTGATCGAGTATCATTTTAATACCTTTTTCTACTGCTTCTTTATCCAACAAACTTCCGGTGTGAATGTCGCTGATATGAATTATTTTAAGTCCTTTGAATGAAGATGGAAGATTATCAAAAGACAGTTTATGTTTAACAACTTTGTAATTGTATTTGTTACCAAAACCATATACCAAACTACCAAACAAGCTACTGCCAGCGATTAATCCCATCCAGCTTAAAAAAACTGAACGTGATAAATTATCATCTCCATTTGTTGAAGAAATTGATGGAGCGGCAACTGCTTTTGAAAATGTCCATTGTATGACTCTTCTGATATCATCAATAACAAAGAAAGTAGCGGCAAGTAGTTTTGCCAAGAAAAAACCGATAACCATTGCAAAAAGGTAAACCCTGATTTTCTTTCCGAAAAAATCCTGTGGTGTATAAACGAACAATAAAAATGAAATCACAGAAAGTGCCACAACACTCCAATAAGAAAATACCACTAAGTTTCTGATTCTAATTGTAGAAGTGTTGGTTACAATTTTTATAGATTGAAACACATATAAATCCAATAATAACATTAGAGAAAGAAAAACAATAACACCTATAGGAGTACGCATAATAATTTTATTCGCTTAAAAATTCATCTAATTGTTGGTCAATTGCCTGCAAAGTAAGTTGATCATGTATTTGATTATTTTGATCTAAAACTTTATCAACCACGCTTATGGGTAATCTATTATGATGAACATGCATCTTAAGATAAAGTAATACTCCAGTAAGATGTTCCATGCCTCTTAAATTTCCTGCACGACCGGATGATATGCCTGTTAATAGCACTTTTTTTCTATGCCAGCTATTTGCTACATCTGAATTGTCTATCATGAGTTTGAGAATACCAGAATAAGATCCATTATATTCCGGAACGATGATGATGAACTTTCGAGTTGGGATAAGAAACTTTTTTTCCATTTCGATAAACGTCTCGTTTCTTTCGTAAACATTATGTTCGTCTAAACTCAGAAAATTAACTTCAACACCTTTCTCTTTTAGCAATCTGGCATATTCCAGCGCAATTTTTTTTGTATTGCTGCCGATTCTGGCAGTTCCCGCAATTAGTGTGATCATGAATAAATTTGTTGCAATTTGTTACAGAATAAATAGATAAACAAGAATTAGTCAAGATTGTTTTAAAACTATTGAATAAATGTTCATCCTTGATAACTTTACGAAATTTAGAACAAAAAATAACCGAATTTTGCGTAAAATTACAAATAGAACCAGATAAATATGGCAAGAATCATTGGTGTAGCAAATCAAAAAGGCGGAGTTGGTAAAACAACAACAGCCATCAACCTGGCAGCGAGTCTCGCTATACTAGAATACAAAACGTTATTAGTTGATGCCGATCCTCAAGCAAACAGCACTACAGGCGTGGGTTTCGATTTGCAAAATATCACCAAAAGCCTGTACGATTGCATGGTTAACGAAGCCGTAGCAAAAGACGTAATTCTTAAAACAAGTATACCGCATCTTGATTTGATTCCTTCTCATATTGATTTGGTGGGCGCCGAAATTGAAATGATCAATTATCCTAATCGCGAATTGGTGTTGAAAAAAATATTGGAATCCATTACAGATGAATACCAATTTATCATTATTGATTGTTCCCCATCTTTAGGTTTGATTACAGTTAATGCACTAACCGCATCAGACAGTGTTGTGATTCCTGTTCAAACAGAATTCTTTGCATTAGAAGGTTTGGGCAAATTACTCAATACCGTTAAAATTGTTCAAAACCGATTGAACACTGAACTTAAAATCGAAGGTATTTTGATGACAATGTATGATGGACGCTTGAGATTAAGCAATCAAGTTGTAAGTGAAGTTAGAAGACATTTTGAAGATATGGTTTTCAGCAGCATCATTCACAGAAATACTAGATTGAGTGAAGCGCCAAGCGTGGGTAAACCTGTAATCCTTTATGATTCCGACAGCAAAGGCGCAGTTAACTACCTGAATCTGGCAAAAGAGATTCTACAAAAAAACAACATGACCAGAATAAGTCAGGAACAAAGAACCATTGAATAATCAATTGAGTCAATCATCAATTTGTCAAATTATCAAATAAATCATGCAGCCAAAGAAAAATGATGCTTTAGGAAAAGGAATCAGAAGTTTGCTTCAAAATATTGATGCAGACCTAAAAAACACTGCTGGAACTTTAAAGTCTGAAGTGGTAGAAAAATCAACTTCAACTTTGAATGTCACTTTAGACAAAATTGACGTTAACCCCAACCAGCCTAGAAAAGATTTTGATGAAGTTGCATTAAGCGAATTGGCATCATCTATCAAAATGCATGGCATCATTCAGCCACTAACGGTGTCGGCTATACCTAATGGAAGATTTAGATTGATTGCCGGTGAAAGAAGATTCAGGGCTTCAAGAATTGCTGGTTTAAAAGAAGTGCCGGTTTACATCCGTCAAAGCAACGATGATAATATTCTTGAATTAGCACTTCTTGAAAATTTACAAAGAGAAAATCTTAACGCCATAGAAATTGCTTTGAGTTACAAAAGACTGATGGATGATTTGGATTACTCACAAGAGCAATTGGCTGAAAGAATGGGCAAAGACAGAAGTACAGTCACCAACTATGTTCGATTATTAAAATTACCACCAGATATTCAAGTAGCAGTAAGAAACGGATTGATTTCAATGGGACATGCAAGAGCGATTATCAATGTGGATGTGGTTGATAAACAATTATACATTTTCTCTGAAATTAAAAAGAATGGATTATCAGTAAGACAAACAGAAGATTTAGTCAGAAAGCTTTATACTGGCAACACTCCTAAACCTGCAGTGAAGCCAACTATGCCAGACGCTTATAAAAAAATAGAAGATAAAATCGCATCAGAATACGGCACTAAAGTAAAATTGACACACAATAAAAAAGGATACGGAAGTATTCAGTTTGACTATTACTCACTTGAAGAATTGAATGGCCTTTTAGAGAAATTGAAAATCAATGTAAGCTGATGAATGCCATGAAAAAATGGATGCTTTTTCTACTGACTATTTTCTTGGCAAATGAGAATATTTTGGCACAAGAAGACAGCCTCCTTATTCCTGTTTTACATGTAAAAAAAGATACTGTTTTAACATTCAATCCCAAAAAAGCGATTATAAGATCTGCAATCATTCCGGGTTGGGGGCAAATAACGAATAAAAAAATCTGGAAAGTACCTTTGGTTTATGGCGCACTAGGAACCACGGCATTTTTATTTAGACGAAATATTATTCAATACCGTGATTCAAAATCTGCTTATATTTTGGCTACTGACAATGACCCGTCAAATGACAATGAGATTAAACAACCTTATTACAGTGTAAAAGACCAACCCGAAAGAATAAAAGAATTCAGAAATGCCGTTAGACAGAATGTTGATTATTGTGTGGTGTTTTTTGTATTGGTTTGGGGGCTAAATGTTGCTGATGCCGCTGTGGATGCTCATTTAAAATCTTTTGATGTAAGTGATGACCTTAGCATTCAATTAAAAGCAGGCTACTCACCTATGGCAAGGACCAATGGATTGAGTTTGGTGATGACGATTAAATAAAATCTGCAATCAATTGAATTATATTTCTTTCAAATTAACAAAATGAAAATTGCATTAATCGGTTATGGCAAAATGGGAAAAGCGATTGAAGAAATTGCCATGAAAAACGGCCATGAAATTGTGTTGAAAATCACATCAAAAAACCTTTCGGATTTGAATGATGAAAATTTGCAGCAAGCTGATGTTGCCATAGAATTTACCAATCCACACAGTGCGGCAAATAATTTAAAAAAATGTTTTGATGCGAATGTCCCTGTGGTTTGTGGCAGTACAGGTTGGTTGGATCATTGGCAAGAAATAGAAAATTATTGTACCGAAAAAAACGGCACATTATTATTCGCCAGTAATTTCAGCATAGGCGTAAATATTTTTTTCGAATTGAATAAAAAGCTGGCCATGTTAATGAGCAACAGACCAGAATACAATATCTCTATCGAAGAAATACATCACACACTGAAAAAAGATGCACCAAGTGGAACTGCCATTACTTTAGCAGAAGGTATTTTAAATAATAACCTCAACAAAGAAAAATGGGTATTGGGTGAAACAGAAAACAAAACAGAATTAAGCATTAACAGTAAAAGAATCGATCCCGCTCCGGGCACACATATCATAAATTACGATTCTTCAATCGACAGCATTGAAATTAAACACACCGCACATAGTAGAGTTGGATTTGCAAGCGGAGCGGTTTTAGCTGCGGAGTTTTTGAAGGGAAAGAAAGGAATTTATGGAATGAAAGATGTTTTGTCTATTTAAAATTTCACCACACCTCCCAACTGCAAAAACGATCCATTTACATACCCCAATTCTCCATAAACACCAACTCGTTTTGTAAAATAATAATGAGCACCTATTTGTGCAGAATAGCCAAATTCACCGGGAACAGGTCCAGGAATTGAATTGTTATTTTTATAGACAGAACGAACATAACCTAATCCACCGCCAATGTAAGGATCTAGTTTTTTTATATGTCCAAAATGATAATTGGCGCGCGCCAAAGCTGTGAAGATTGAGATTTGTTCATCAACCAAAAATCTTTTTGTTTCACCTTTAACTACAGAATAAGAAGCGGATATTCCTACACTTATTTTATTGCTAACGAAATTCTCATAGCAAGCCGTAAATGGACCAATACTTGAAACTTTGTAATCGGGAATATCTTTGATTAAACTATTATGCTCTAAAAAATATATCCATACATTACCAATTCCATAGCCAACGGTGATTAATGATTTACCTTTTTTTGAAATAGGCTCAATTTTATACTGAGCATTCGTTTTTAATGAGAATAGAAATACAAAAAACGAAATTGCAAGTAACTTCATCAGTCTAATTTTTGAATATTATCCAGCATATCTTTTACCATCGAAGACAAATTATATTCTTCTTTCCAACCCCAATCTTTTCTGGCAACAGCATCATCAATACTCTGCGGCCAGCTGTTGGCAATAGATTGGCGATAATCTTCTTTGTAAGAAATTTCAAATTCGGGAATATGCTTTTTTATCTCGGCTGCAATTTCTTTGGGAGAAAAGCTCATGCCTGAAATATTGTAAGAAGTTCGAGTTGTGATTTTTGATGCAGGAGCTTCCATCAATTCAATGGTTGCTTTAATCGCATCAGGCATATACATCATGGGCAAGTAAGTGTCTTCCTTTAAAAAGCACTCATATTTCTTTTCTTCTTTTGCTTCATGAAAAATTTCTACGGCATAATCTGTTGTTCCGCCACCTGGTGCACTTTTGTAACTTATCAATCCTGGATAACGCAAACTTCTCACGTCTACGCCAAAACGCTGATGGTAATAATTACACCAGAATTCACCGGCATATTTACTGATGCCATAAACAGTAATAGGTTCGATGATGGTTTGTTGAGGGCAATTTACCTTTGGAGAAGTTGGACCAAAAACTGCAATACTGCTAGGCCAATACACTTTATGTAAATTCTCTTCTCGAGCAATATCAAGTACATTCAACAATCCCTGCATATTCAAATGCCAGGCTAAATTGGGATTTTTTTCACCTGTTGCCGACAATATCGCGGCGAGCAAATAAATCTGTGTGATATTCTGACGAATGACCTGTACATGCAGCATCTCTTTATTCATTACATCCAAACTTACATAAGGGCCACTACCCTCTAGCAAAGGATTTTGTTCTCTTAAATCTGAAGCAATCACATTATTGTTGCCGTAAATTTTCCTTAGCGCAAGGGTCAACTCTACCCCAATTTGACCACTGGCTCCTATTACCAATATTCGTTGTTTAGTCATAAAAAGCAATTAGGTTGTAAATGTATAAGTAAAGTTCAATCTATAGAAAAATAATTCTCTACTTTTGCACCATGAACAATTTCCCATCAACTCTTTTTCAAAATCAACAATACAACAATAACAATTTCTTCCTCATCGCAGGTCCCTGTGTGGTTGAAAACGAAGAAATGGTAATGCAGATTTCCGAAAAAGTTTATAGCATTTGTAAAAGACTTGAAATACCTTATATCTTCAAAGCTTCTTACAGAAAAGCCAACAGAACCAGCGCCTCTTCTTTTACCGGAATTGGTGATCACGAAGCATTACAATTAATCAATACAGCTGGAAAAAAATTAAATATTCCAACCACAACTGATATCCATACTGCTGCAGAAGCGGCTATTGCTGCGGAATATGTTGATGTTTTACAAATACCAGCATTTCTTTGTCGTCAAACTGATTTGCTTTTAGCTGCTGCTGCAACTAACAAAATTGTGAACGTAAAAAAAGGACAATTTGTAAGTGGTCCGGCAATGAAATTTGCAGTGGATAAAATCAAGCAAGCAGGCAATGAAAATGTTTGGCTCACAGAAAGAGGCAACAGTTTCGGCTATCAAGATTTAATTGTTGACTACAGAAATATTACTTGGATGAAAGAAATCGGCGTTCCGGTAGTTATGGATTGTACCCACTCTTTACAGCAACCCAACCAAACTTCAGGCATTACCGGCGGAAATCCTCAATTGATTGAAACGATTGCAAAAGCAGCAATTGCAACGGGTGCTGATGGTTTATTCATCGAAACGCATCCCGATCCGTCTAAAGCAAAAAGCGACGGTGCGAATATGTTACGTTTAGATTTATTGGAACCTTTGTTGGAAAAGTTGGTGGTGTTGAGAAAAGCCATTATTTAAGGTTCAAAAGCCTAAATAAGTTCAAGAGGTTTGGGAGGTTCAATAAGTTAAAAAGGTTTGATGTGTGAAAAAACATTTTGAACCTATTGAACATTTTCAACCTTTTGAACATTATATCCCCGCCGGGTTTCTTCTCGATATTCTAACATACTTTTTCACATTCATCCAAAAAGCCACGAAAAGATAAACGATCAAAGGCGAACCCATGGTCAAAAAGGAAATGTAAATAAAATACTTTCTGATGATGCTGGTGGCAATGCCCATTTTCTCGCCTATTGCGGTGCAAACGCCAAAGACATGCCACTCCACGAAATATTTTAGCTTGTTCATAGTTCTTAAAAATACGAATTTTTATATAAAAAACTAACTTCAATTCAGTAATTTTGCACGCGAGAAAATGGAATGAATAATACAACTTATTTTAAAGCCGTAACAAGCTCTCAATTTCCAAATTTTCAAATTTACTCATCATCAAATTATTTTAAAAAATGGCTTTCGACATCGAAATGATCAAAAAGGTTTACAGCAACTTTCCTGAAAGAATTGCAGCAGCCCGTAAAGCTGTAGGTAAGCCGCTAACACTTACTGAAAAAATATTGTATGCTCACCTTTGGCAAGGCAATGCTGGCGAGGCTTTTGAAAGAGGAAAGGCTTATGTTGATTTTGCTCCAGACAGAGTTGCTATGCAAGATGCCACTGCTCAAATGGCCTTGCTTCAGTTCATGCAATCTGGCAGAGCTGCAGTAGCAGTTCCAAGTACAGTTCATTGTGATCATTTGATTGAAGCAAAAGTTGATAGCAAAACAGATTTAACCAGAGCCGTTAATGAAAGTAGTGAGGTTTATGATTTCTTGGCTTCTGTTTCTAATAAATATGGTATTGGTTTTTGGAAACCAGGCGCAGGTATTATCCACCAGGTTGTTCTCGAAAATTATGCTTTCCCAGGAGGCATGATGATTGGAACAGACAGCCACACGGTAAACGCAGGTGGCTTGGGTATGATTGCGATTGGCGTCGGTGGTGCTGATGCTTGTGATGTAATGGCAGGTTTACCATGGGAATTAAAAATGCCAAAATTAATCGGCATCAAACTAACAGGTAAGCTTAATGGTTGGACTGCTCCTAAAGATGTTATCTTAAAAGTTGCTGGTATTCTAACCGTAAAAGGTGGTACCGGAGCTGTAGTTGAATACTTCGGAGAAGGCGCTACCAGCATGAGTTGTACAGGTAAAGGAACGATTTGTAATATGGGTGCTGAAATTGGAGCAACCACTTCAACTTTTGGTTATGATGAGAGCATGAGTCGCTATTTGAAAGCTACAGGAAGAGAAGAAATCGCTGCAATGGCTGATCAAGTAAAAGAACATTTAACCGGAGATGCTGAAGTTTATGCAAATCCTGAAGCTTATTTTGATCAAGTTATTGAAATCAATCTTAGCGAATTGGAACCACACTTAAACGGACCATTCACACCAGATTTAGCGACGCCAATTTCTAAAATGAAAGAAGCTGCAGCTGCCAACAACTGGCCTACAAAAATTGAAGTGGGTTTGATTGGAAGTTGCACCAACTCTTCTTATGAAGATATCAGTCGTGCGGTTAGCTTGGCCAAACAAGTTTCTGAAAAAGGTTTGAAACTAAACGCAGAATTTACCATCACTCCTGGTTCTGAATTGGTTCGCTATACTATTGAAAGAGATGGCTTCTTAAGCGTTTTTGACAAAATTGGCGCTACTGTATTTGCTAATGCTTGCGGTCCTTGTATAGGTATGTGGGCAAGAGTAGGTGCTGAGAAAGCTGAGAAAAATACAATCGTTCATAGTTTCAACAGAAACTTTGCTAAACGTGCTGATGGCAACCCAAATACTTTTGCATTTGTAGGTTCTCCTGAATTGGTAACTGCACTGGCTATTGCCGGCGATTTGAATTTCAATCCATTAACTGATACTTTAACTAATGATAAAGGCGAACAAGTAAAATTAGATCCGCCATCAGGAGATGAGTTGCCTGTTAAAGGATTTGATGCTGAGGATGCGGGCTATCAAGCTCCTGCAGAAGACGGTAGCGCTGTTCAAGTGAAAGTTTCTCCTGATAGCAAGCGTCTTCAAATTTTAGAACCATTTGCTGCATGGGAAGGCACTGATTTGAAAGGCTTGAAATTGCTAATTAAAGCAAAAGGAAAATGTACCACAGACCATATTTCTATGGCTGGTCCATGGTTGAAATTCAGAGGCCATTTGGATAATATCAGTAATAATATGCTCATCGGTGCTGTTAATTTCTTCAATGAAAAAACAGATAATATCAAAAATCAACTTACAGGTGAATACGGAACTGTTCCTGCTACACAAAGAGCATATAAAGCTGCAGGAATAGGCTCAATCGTAGTGGGTGATGAAAACTATGGCGAAGGTTCTTCAAGAGAACACGCGGCTATGGAACCACGTCATTTAGGGGTGAGAGCTGTTTTGGTAAAATCATTCGCACGCATACACGAAACCAATTTGAAAAAACAAGGTATGTTGGCATTGACATTTGATGACAAAGCTGATTATGAAAAATTCAGAGAAGATGACGCAATTGATATAGTTGGATTAACTTCATTTGCACCCAACCAAAAACTAACTTTGGTATTACATCATAATGATGGAACGCAAGATGAAATCAAAGTAAATCATTCTTATAACGAACAACAAATTGAATGGTTTAAAGAAGGTGCGGCATTGAATATCATCAGAAGAGATTTTGCTAATAAGAATTAATTATAAAATTAGTTTCTACAAAAAAACGCGGAGTTCATACTTCGCGTTTTTTGTTTTATAGGATTCAAATATTTAATTAAGAATCTGCCTCAACTTCAAACCAGACTTTCGTTTCATCATCCCAGTCTCCATTATAGTTAATTGTCAACTCCTCCCCTTTTTCTATAGCGCGAACTGTTTTTACAAAAATTGTTTCTTCATCAAAATCCATAAAATATTCGCAATTGCTTTTGTAGCTATGATTGTAAATAGGAATAAAACCTAAAGCCATACAACATTTGTCTTTTTCTGTTCCCCATTCAAAAATATAATCGTGAAGCAAGGTCTTGTCTAAATGAATCCTGTCCTCTTTTTTCATTACGATAACTGGAGACAATTCAATTACAAAACCCTCCGGAATATTTTCTGCAGTAAATACGCCTTTTCCTTTTTTTTCTGTTAATTCTATATATAAAGAGTGATGAATCATAATTTCAAAAAATAATAAACTAACTTCGCGAACCCTTACGAAAATAGCGAATTTGAATATTATTTACGTGTAAAAAATCACCCTGCATGTCTTTAGAAATGGACGATATCACATTGCAGCAACAGTTTGAAGAGGTTATTGCCTCTAAAGATCAACTGGAGATTCGGGATTTCCTGAACAATCAGAACATCAGTGATGTAGCAGAACTTATATACGATAATCCCGAATTCGAAACCCAAATCATTTCTCATCTTTCTATACACAGAGCTGCTAGTGTTTTTAAAATTCTTGAATCCACAGAACAGAAAAGAATCATTGAAGATTTGCCTCCATTCAAATCTGCTGAACTTCTAAATGAATTACCCGCGGATGATAGAGTTGCCTTTTTGGAAGCCTTACCGAATAGCGTAGTAAGAGAAATGATTAAAACACTTGATCCAGACGAAAGAAAAATAACGCTTGAACTTTTAGGCTATCCTGAAAACAGTGTCGGCAGAATCATGACGCCAGATTATGTATATGTGTATGAATACAATACTGTAAAAGAAGTCATTGAAACCATCAGGAGATTTGGAACCAATAGCGAAACCATTGATGTAATTTATGTTATCAACTACAAAGGCGAATTACTAGACGATATCAGAATAAGAGAAATCATCCTAGCTTCACCTGATGCAAAAGTGAGTGAGTTGATGGATGGACGGTATATTTCATTGCATGCAAATGATGATCAGGAATTGGCGAATGAAGCATTTAAAATGAATAATCGTGTAGCCTTACCTGTCACTGATGATCAAGATATACTCCTTGGTATCATCACTATAGATGATGTTTTGTGGATTACCAATGAAGAATTCAGTGAGGATATTCAAAAAATAGGTGGTACTGAAGCACTTGATGAACCTTATTTGGACATCAGCATTCCGAAATTATTAAAGAAACGTGCAGGTTGGTTGGTATTGTTATTTTTGGGAGAAATGCTTACGGCTTCTGCCATGCAATACTTTCAACATGAAATTGAAACTGCAACAGTATTGGCGTTATTCATTCCTTTAATTATGAGTAGCGGTGGAAATAGTGGTTCACAAGCATCAACGCTTATTATTCAGGCAATGGCTTTAGGTGAATTAACCATAACAGATTGGTGGAGGGTAATGCGAAGAGAATTGATTACCGGATTTTTACTAGGCGCCATTTTGGGAAGCATCGGTTTACTCAGAATTTTCATCTGGCAAAACTTACACATCTTTAATTACGGTGAACATTGGAATCTTTTGGCCATGACCATTTTCTTTTCACTAATTGGCATTGTACTTTGGGGTAGTTTAATGGGCTCGATGCTTCCGATAATTTTAAAAAGATTAAAACTCGATCCCGCTGCTTCATCAGCTCCATTCGTAGCAACATTAGTAGATGTAACCGGCATCGTGATCTATTTCTCTGTAGCTTTCTTTTTTCTCAAAGGCATTATGCTTTAGTAATTGTCGCCATTTTATTTAGAATTTGCCTATTAATTTGCTAAATTGCATCAACAAAATTGTAAACCTCTGATTATCAGTATTCATTACACAAAGTCATAGGTTTATTATTTTTAATTTTAAATTTTAAATTTTTACTCCATGTGTGGAATAGTTGGTTACACCGGCTCAAGACAAGCTTACCCAGTAATTTTAAAAGGACTTAAACGACTCGAATACAGAGGTTATGACAGTAGTGGCGTAGCACTTCTTAAAGATGGTGAACTAAACGTTTATAAGAAAAAAGGGAAAGTTGCCGAACTGGAAGAATCCATGATTGGTAATAACATAGATGCTCAAATTGGCATTGGTCACACCCGTTGGGCTACTCATGGTGAACCAAGCGACAGGAATGCTCATCCACACTCATCTGCAAGTGGAAAATTAGCTATGATTCATAACGGAATCATAGAAAATTATGCATTAATAAAGCAAGACCTTGTAAATAAAGGTTACGAATTTAAAAGTGACACTGATACTGAAGTGTTACTCAATTTCATAGAAGACATTCAGCAAAATAACAATAGCACTTTGGAAGAAGCGGTTCGTATTGCTTTAAAAAGAGTTACTGGTGCTTATTGTATATTATTGATTGAACAAGATAATCCTGATACTATTATCGCAGCCAGAAAAGGAAGTCCGCTGGTTATTGGTATTGGAAAAGGTGAACATTTTTTAGCTAGCGACGCCTCTCCTATTATTGAGTACACTAAAGAGGTTGTTTACGTAAATGATTATGAACTAGCCATTGTAAAACCAGATGAGTTGATTTTGAAAAATCTGGGTAATGAAAAAATTACGCCATACATTACAAAACTGGATATGGAATTGGCCGCTATTGAAAAAGGTGGTTATGATCATTTCATGATTAAAGAAATTTTTGAACAACCGAGTACCATTTTTGATTGCTTGCGAGGACGCCTAGACGCAAAAGAAGGCATAATCAGAATGAGTGGTGTAGATAGAAATATCGACCAGTTAATTAATGCCAATCGTATTATGATACTGGCTTGTGGTACCAGCTGGCATGCCGGACTTATTGCAGAATATATTATTGAAGAGTTATGCCGTATTCCTGTAGAAGTAGAATATGCTTCTGAATTCAGATACAGAAATCCGATTGTTAATAAAGGAGATGTTATCATTGCCATTTCTCAGAGTGGCGAAACTGCAGATACTTTAGTAGCCTTGGAAAAAGCGAAAGAAAATGGAGCCTTTATTTTTGGTGTGGTAAATGCAGTTGGTTCATCAATTGCCCGTATATCTAACGCAGGGGCATACACGCATGCTGGACCAGAAATCGGAGTTGCTTCTACAAAAGCATTTACAGGTCAATTGGCAGTATTAATGATGGTAGCCTTGGATATCGCCAAACATAAAGGAACGATTACTGATGAAAGATATAAATCATTGTTGTTAGAGCTAGAAGAAGTTCCTGAAAAAGTAAATGCAATTTTGAAAAATGCTGAAGACATTAAAATAATCGCTGAAAAATACAAAAACGCATCCGACTTTTTATTCCTTGGAAGAGGTTATAATTTCCCAGTTGCACTTGAAGGTGCTTTAAAATTAAAAGAGATTTCTTACATCCATGCTGAAGGATATCCTGCTGCCGAAATGAAGCACGGACCTATTGCATTAGTTGATGAAAATCTACCTGTAGTATTCATTGCTACAAAAGATGTTTATCACGAAAAAATTGTGAGCAACATGCAGGAAATCAAAGCACGTAAAGGAAAAATAATTTCTATTGTCACAGAAGGTGATACGGTCAGCCCGGGATTAAGCAATGACTACTTCGCTATTCCACCAGCTGATGAATTGATTGCACCTATCCTTACCGTTATTCCTTTGCAATTGCTATCTTACTATGTTGGAACAGCAAAAGGCATTGATGTTGATAAGCCTCGTAACCTTGCAAAAAGTGTTACAGTAGAATAACAACTTAAATAATTTGACAAGTTTTAAATAAGTCCCGGTTGCCTAAAGTAGCTGGGACTTATTTTTAATAAAATATGAGTGTACAGATTGGTATCGGTCATGACTACAATTCAAAGCGAAAGAAATCCTTTAAAATATTAAGTATGTAGATCGGAAGAGCACACGTCTGAACTCCA
>CALCNY010000293.1 GCA_937897585.1 uncultured Chitinophagaceae bacterium
GGCCCTGTGACAACCAGCGCAATGGGCCAAAGGCCGGTGGCGCGCCCGCCGCCGTGCGCGGCGACCCGGCACCGGGCTCGGTGGACAGGCCGCTGCGCCCGCCGTCGACCAAGGCTCCGCCACCACCGGTACTGCGCCCGCCGCCGCTCCAGTCGCGGGCCAGTTTGGGGGTCTCGGGCCGCGCCGCCACCTCGTTGGACGCACCGGCCAATTGCCCTGCCAAGAGCGACGGCACCTGGGCCGCCGCAGCCGCGGGAGCCACAGTGACTGCCACTGTATCAGCTTACAACATTTATGGATGGTCAACAACTTCACTTAAAATATTATAAGCATTGAGTTTGTTGAAAAAATATCTCGCAGGTTTCGTGATGATTTTACTGTCGTCAAATGCAATCGCACAAACACAAACTCATTTTCATTTCATAAAAAACATTCCAGGCAAGTACACAGATTTGAATGTAGATGCATTGGAGAATATTTATGTGCTGACTCAGGATTTTCAATTAATGAAAATGAACAATGAGGGTAAAATATTGACAACGTTCAATGATGTAAAAAAATACGGAACTCCATCTTTCTTTGATGTTAGTAATCCGCTTAAAAACCTGATTTATTATAAATCTTACGGCATCATTGTTACATTAGACAAGTTGCTCACTTTTAGAAACAGCATCAATCTTCGCAACAAACAATTATTCAATGTGCCTGCTATTGCAACTTCCTATGATAATAACATTTGGCTTTTTGATGGAGCTAATTTGAAAATAAAAAAACTTGATGATGTTGGCAATACAATTCTAGAAGGGCAGGAGCTCACCTTATTTGGCGACAATATTCCTGAACATGTTGAAATGCTCGCTAATGAAAAACAATTATTACTTTATGATGAACATAAAGGGTTTTACTGTTTCGACTGGAATGGAACTTTTAAAGATAACGTCATACCTTTTTTGAATTGGAAAAATGTCGGATTCAGCGAAAATTCCATTTATGGTTTTAGCGGTAATAAACTCTTGACATATGAATGGAAAAGCTTAAACCTAAAAGAATTTGAATTGCCTGAAGGCTTGTCGGATAATTTAAAAATGAAAGTAGTCAATAGAAAAATATATGTGCTTACAGAAGATGGTATTCGGATTTATGAGATTGAGTGATTTTGTTCTTAAATTCAAAATTCAAAATTTAAAATTCAAAATAGGGGTACATAAATTTTTTACTTTTTACCCCGAGGTTTCGGGACAAGCTTTTTACATTTTGAATTAAATATACCCTTACGAATTTTCTTGATTTAATTAGAGTCTCTACAATTATTTATTTTCTGAATTACTTTTTATTTTTTAAAAAATACTTGTGAGTTTGAAAAAGAATTTTTGGTTCTCATTATTAAAACATAAACGCCATTTTGTAAATCAGACACATCAATATTATCAGCATTTACTTTGCCTTTTTTAACAGTTCTTCCAAGCATATCACAAATTGTAAAATCTTGTTTCATTATCTCAGAAACGAAATGGATTTTATCATAAACAATATTAGAAATAAGCAATTGATTTGAAAACGTATAATCTACAAGATTTATAATATTACTGTATAAAACTTTTGATTGATTATCAACTTGGCAAATTCTAAATTCTTCATTTTCATTATCGGCAGGCAATAATGTACAATTATAATTTTTATTGATTCCAACTAGAGGCATGATTTTTTTGATGGTAACAAAATCAGCATTGTTTAATTTTCTTTGAAGAAGATAATAACTAGTGTTTTCTTCATTTGTGTTTGTCCAATTAAGAACAAAATGATTGTTGTTATTTTCTCCATTTAAATTTAAAAAATTTACTGCAAGAGGATTGCCTTCTGTAATTGTAATATTTACTGGATTAGAAACATTATCTCCGTTAGTAGATCCATTTCCATTTACTGCCATTCCAGTTGCATAAAATGTTACACTTCCTGTTCCTGCTGGTGGAGCTGTCCATTGAATTGTTTTTGTTAAACTATGTGGATTGGATGATGTTTCAGTCATTGGGTTACTTTGTTCCCAATAGAACCTTCCATCAAATTCTGTAATTTGTGTTTCTAAAGGAGCTGCGCCCCAAACTCCTGCGTTCAAATGTGTTGTAGATGTTGTGGCTTGTGCATCAAAGCCATAAAGTGGAATAGGTAAATTATCTACATTTACTGCTGAAATATTGATTTCGAAATTATAAGTAACGCCTGGAGTGTATGAAGTGACAGGAGTATTTCCTTGTAATAAACTTATCGTTGAAAGTGCTCCACCATAATAGCCACCACCATGACAATAAACACCTGCACAAGTACTGCCGTTATTATCCCATGATGCGCCAGTATAGCCGGCTAATAAATTTGCAGTAGCTCCTGTAGGAAATTTTAATTTGTGAAATTTATTGATACTTTTACTTCCTTTAAAACCCAGAATGCTGACGAATAGTGTTAGGAAAAATAAACTTGTAACTATTAAACTAGATTTTTTCATGTCAAGAAATTGATTGGATTTAAATTTACTAATTCAATGTTGTGTGATTATTGTTTTGTTGAGATTTAATGAAATGATAATTTAGCATTTTTTAATCATTAGTTTTTTAAAATAATATATTTCATTTTCATTCTAACAGAAATTAATTATTTTAAAGAAAGCAAATTCTATTTATGAAGTTTCCAGATTTTATAATATTTGATAACAACATCAGAATGTTGTTGCTAGTGTTTGTCATTATCGCTGTTGTTGCCTTATTAAGAAGATGGATGTCCAAACACATCGCATCATTTCTTTTTATGTCGATTCAAAAAAAATGGCATTCAGTTCAAAAAAGCGAATTCAATGGGCTTATCATAAGGCCACTCGGTAGATTTTTAGCTGTATTGATTTCTATTTTAGCAATTGGCAGATTGAATTTTCCCAATGCATTTCTCTTTAATTTCTATGGTCTTTCCTCAGAGATGATTCTCCATGCAATTGGGAAATGCCTGATATTGATTTATTTCATTTGGGTAATTCAAAGTTTCATCGACTTCATTGCAATGGTACTTGATATCCATGCGAAGGCCACAAAAGACAAGGGCGATGACCAGCTGATTGTGTTCTTCAGGGATTTTGTAAAAGCGATTATTTACATCATCGGTGTTTTATTCATTTTAAAAATCGGATTCAAAGTTGACGTTGGAGCTTTACTAACTGGTTTGAGTATCGTAGGTGCTGCACTAGCATTGGCGGCAAAAGAAAGTATAGAAAATTTGATTGCCTCTTTCATTATTTTTTTCGACAAACCTTTTTTTACAGGAGACCTTGTAAAAGTAAATTCAGTTACAGGAACAGTAGAACATATTGGATTGAGAAGTACCAGAATCAGAACGAATGAGCAAACATTAGTTTCTGTTCCCAACAAACAAATGGTAGATGGAATTGTCGACAACTGGAGTATGCGATCCTTCAGAAGAGCGGAGTTTAAAATAGAAATTGCCAACTCCGGAAAAACATTCAACATTGAGCAGTTCATTTCAACAATCAAAACATTTCTGGAAAACAAAAAGCCTGTTGTCAGTAAATACACTGTATTTATTACAGACTTCAATAAGTCTAGTGTAACCGTTACCGTGGAGTACTTCACCATTCCATTTGAAATGGATGATTTTTTAATATTAAAACAACAAGTTGCTATTTGTATAAAAGAAGCCTTAGATACGCATCAACTTAAAATGGCAAATCCAACTACTGACATTAATATTTTCAATTCAGATTCGGGAAATGCAGCGCCTGTATCAAGTAGTATTATTTAATCATCTCGGCAATTTCAATATCCCATTTACCTGTTTTGCCATATTCTACTACACGACCAATTTCTTTTCCTTCTTTCATGATGATGATGGTAGGAACGTTAGTAATGTTGAATGCATGCGAGATATTGCCGATGGTATTTTTGTCTCTATCAACACCATAGAAACTGATCGCAGAATCAGGAAAGCCACTCAATTCCTGTATTTTGAAGAATTTTGGTAAGATGTATTGCGTGTCATCACACCAAGAGCCACCAAACAATACAAAATGAATGGAATCTTTTGCTGCTGCAAATGCATTAACGATTTTCATTTCAGGAGTATAACCAGATTGTCCCGAAGCATACCATGTAAATGAATTATCGTTTTGAAGGGTGTATTTATTGATTACACCTTTATAAACTTTACCACCTGTTTTTGGATCGGGCGAAATGGTATAGGGCGTTTGTGCGTGAACGGTAGCTGATGTAAAAAAAATCAAGAAGGCTATAATAATTTTCATTTTTGTCAATTTAATTCAAAATTAAAAATTTATAAAAGGGCCAACGATTTTTACTTTTTAATTTTGACTTTTGAATTTGTCGTTTATTCACTAAAGGTTAGCATCATTACAAACCGCCTTTAAGTTCGTGCAAAAAGCCTTTTAAATTTTTCAGTGATTCAATCATTTCAAATTTCTTGTCGGCGTGTTTGCTTTTCTTTAAAAAATCTTTAGCACCGTCGATGGTATATTTTCTTTCTCTAAGTAGGTGGTGAATTAATTTTAGATTTTTAATGTCTTCGGGGCGGAACAGTCTATCACCTTTTCCATTTTTCTTTGGCTTCAATACATCAAATTCATTTTCCCAGAAACGCAATAATGATATATTTACTTTAAACATTTCAGAAACTGCACCTATGCCATAATATCTTTTTGAAAACAATTCTTCATCATCAGGTATTTCCACTTTGTCAACACTGGCAGCCATATCACTCAACTTCATTCTTCCACGGGTTGATTTTTTTTGTTCGGTTTTGGGCTTTATGGTTTGTATCGCCCTTACATCCACTTCAATTGGCTCTTGCGGAGTTGCCATTACTTGCCTTGGTGGAACCAGTTTTTTTTCCGGTTTCGGTGCTTCTGGTGGAAAATCAAAGTCAAATGAGGTTTGTTTCAATTGTGTCTTATTTAATGTAAGGAATTACTCTAAAATAAAGTATTTCGGTTATAGTTAGTCAAAACTTTTTGCACTGCCTGTGGATGCCAATTTCAATAACCTGTCGTATTGTTCGGCATTCAAATCGTTGAAAAAGAAGTAAACGGGATCCACTTCATGACCATTGATATGAACTTCATAATGGCAATGTGGACCAGTGCTTTTGCCCGTACTTCCTACCCAGCCGATAACTTCCCCTCTTTTGATGCGTTGGCCTTGTCTGGCTTTTATGCGATACATATGTCCATAAAGTGTTTCGTAGCCATAACCATGATTGATCACTACATGATTACCGAATCCATTTCCTGTAGAGCCTGCAACTTTCACAATGCCATTTCCTGTAGCGTATATTGGAGTTCCCTGAGGGGCAGTAAAATCAAGTCCTTTGTGCATTTTAGGTGTGCCATAAACAGGATCGATGCGCATGCCATATCCACTGGCAATTCTGTTTAGTTGCTTATTGCTTACTGGCTGTATAGCTGGAAGGCTTGCCAGTTTTACATCCTGCGTTTTAATCAATCCAGCAATATTATCATAACTTTTTACCTGAAAAGCCACTCTGGCGCTGATATTGTTCAATTGTGAAGCAATGTCGGCTCCCAAGGCAAAATCATCCATTTCCTTAATTTTCTCAATTTCTTTTTGTTGTTCTATAAGCTTGGCGCGGGCACTGTCAGGCACAGGATTGGCCTCAAATATGGAGCGATATACTTCATTATCGCGCTTTTCCAAAGCCACCATTTGCTGTTGAAGGGCTTTTACTTTTTCATTTACTTGATTGTAATTGTCTTTCAGCATTTCATATTTACGGCGATACTCAATATCCGTAGGCTGTGGGAAGAATTTTAGGTAGAGATAAATCACAATCGCTGAGGCAACAGTTAAACCGGATAAAAACCCAAAAAGTCGCAACAATTTCACACGCAAGGGCGTAACGAGCTTCTCGTAACGTAGTGTGTGAGTATTGTAGAAGTACTTTATTTTTTTCATTGCCTTCAAATCAGACTAACGATGCTATAAAACTCAGCGTTAATCATTAAATTGCACCCCTGTAATTAAACGTGGGATTTATATTTAAAAAGTTTACAAATATAACCCCATAAATGACAATAATCAACGCATTCAAACAACTAAAACATGATGACGGCATCGGAAATAAGACAGCATTTTCTTGATTTTTTCAAATCCAAAGGACATCTAATCGTCCCTTCTGCACCCATTGTAGTAAAAAATGATCCTACGCTATTGTTTACCAATGCCGGCATGAACCAGTTTAAAGATTATTTTCTGGGTAATAAAAAAGCACCTTCAACCCGCATTGCAGACACACAAAAATGTCTTCGTGTTAGCGGTAAACACAACGACCTTGAAGAAGTTGGTGTTGATACCTATCACCACACCATGTTTGAAATGCTAGGCAACTGGAGTTTTGGTGACTATTTCAAGGCAGAAGCTATTGCTTGGAGCTGGGAATTACTGACTGAAGTTTACAAATTAGACAAAGACAGATTATATGTTACCGTTTTTGAAGGGGATGTAAAAGAGAATATTCCATCATCGAGCATTGCGCTTGCAGAATGGAAGAAAATTGTTGCTGATGACAGAATTATTTACGGAAATAAAAAAGATAATTTCTGGGAAATGGGAGACACCGGTCCATGTGGCCCTTGCTCTGAAATACATGTGGATTGCCGTTCTGATGAAGAAAGAGCAAAGATTCCGGGAAGAGAATTGGTAAACAAAGACCATCCTCAGGTTATTGAAATCTGGAATAATGTGTTCATTCAATACAATAGAAAAAAAGACGGAACACTTGAGCCGCTGCCCGAAAAACATGTTGATACTGGTATGGGATTTGAAAGATTGGTTCGTGTTTTACAAAACAAACAAAGTAATTATGATACGGATGTTTTTTCAGGCACCATAAATGCCGTTGAAAAAATAACCGGAAAAACATATCAGGCAAAAGATGATAAAGAAAGTATTGCATTCAGGGTATTGTCGGATCATATCAGAGCGATTTCATTTACCATTGCTGATGGTCAATTGCCTTCGAATACGGGTGCCGGTTATGTCATCAGAAGAATTTTAAGAAGAGCGGTTCGTTACTACTATTCTTACTTGGATTACAAACAACCTTTACTCGTGCATTTACTTCCTGTAATAGCCAAGCAATTTGAACATGTATTTCCTGAATTGATACAGCAACAAGATTTTATTGGGAAAGTAATTAAAGAAGAAGAAGAAGCTTTTTTAAGAACATTGGATAAAGGTTTGAAAAAAATTGATGCTGTTATTGCACAATCTAAATCTTCCGGAAATCAAATCAGTGGTGCCGATGCATTTGAGTTGTTGGACACGTTTGGTTTTCCTATCGACCTTACGATATTGATTGCACAGGAAAATAATTTAACAGTCGATGAAGCTGGTTTTGAAAAAGAAATGAAAGTACAGAAAGACAGAAGCCGTGCTGCTACTGCTCTTGATACGGAAGATTGGCAGATTGTACATGAAGGCAACAGCAAAGGCTTTGTTGGTTACGATAATCTGCAAGTTGAAACTAAAATACTGAGATACAGAAAAGTAAAAGGCAAAGGAAAAGAGTTGTTTCAGATTGTATTGGAAACAACGCCATTTTATGCAGAAAGCGGTGGACAAGTTGGAGATTCAGGTTCGCTAACGGTTAATGGTAGCCGCATAGAAATAATAGACACCAAAAAAGAAAACGATCTTATCATTCATTTTGCCGAAAATATTCCAGCTGATATGAGCGGACATGTAGAAGCTAAAGTGGATGCTGATAGAAGAAAGCATATCACTGTTCATCATAGTGTAACACATTTGATGCATTCGGCTTTGCGTAGCGTTTTAGGCACACATGTGGCACAGAAAGGAAGTATGGTGAGTGAAGAACATTTGCGTTTTGATTTCTCTCATTTTGCAAAAATGACTGATGAAGAACTCAGTAAAGTGGAAGCCATTGTCAATGAAAAAATAAGAGAGAATGTGCCCGTGGTAATTAAATCCATGACAAAAGATGAAGCCATTGCTATGGGCGCCATGGCTTTATTTGGAGAAAAATACGGAGATACGGTGCGTGTCGTTATCATGGATCCGAATTATTCAATCGAATTATGTGGTGGTACTCATGTTGGTCATACCGGTGAAATAGGATACTTTAAAATCAAGAGCGAAAGTGCTGTTGCTGCTGGTGTTCGCCGTATTGAAGCGGTTTCAGGAAAAGCGGCTGAAAACATGCTTAATGAAATGGTGGCACAACTTAGTTTGGTAAAAGAACAATTGAAAAATCCAAAAGACTTGCAAAAAGCCATTGAAAATTTGATGGCAGAAAATAGTTCTTTATCAAAGCGAATTGAGTCATTGGAAGCACGTCAATTGGTAGGCATTAGAAATGAATTGTTGCAAAAAGATGTCATCATCGAAAATGTAAGTTTCATTGGTGAAGTTGTAGAAGTGCCAAGTGCTGATGCGTTGAAAAAATTGTGTCTTGATGTAAAACATCATTTGCATGATCATCTTGTTGTGTTATGTACAAACATCGGAGGGAAGGCATATGTGGCAGTAGGAGTAAGCGAAACTGTGATTGCAGCAAAAAATATTGATGCGAATAAAATCATCAAAGAAACTGTTGGTCCAATAATCAATGGCGGTGGTGGTGGACAAAAAACATTAGCAACATCTGGTGGTCAGGAAGTGGGAAGTTTTGATAAGGTGATTGAGGCGGTGAGAGGGTTGATTAAGGTTTAACCCAATTTATGCAATAGGAATAGTAATGGGCCGATTAATTTTTCCTAATT
>CALCNY010000294.1 GCA_937897585.1 uncultured Chitinophagaceae bacterium
AAATTGTCCTGCTTATTATTGTTGCCTCCAAAATATTTGAATAGGTTATTGATGCTATTACTTTCAAGCTTGGCGTAGTAATCTTTTAATTCTCTTTCATAAGAGGGTGGAAAATGCCTAAAATATTTAAAATCGTAGAGTTTGAACGGATTAATGCGAAGAAAATCAGCCAGCATGAAAAAGAACTCCTCATTAATAAAGCCTATTGGAATTTCCTTGCTGAGTTGGTTTCTCCAATGGGCTAATCTTACCAGCAATATTTCATACAATAGGCCGGATGGATCTTCTGCTTCACCAATAGAAAAGGGATCACTTGAAATTTCTCTTTTGGTCTCATCAAAATAGCAGGTTCTGAAATGATGCACATTGCCATCATACAAGTTTGCATGGTTTGCAGCCGCCTTAGTATCCATTTCGCTGATGGAAAGAAAGGTAGTATGAAGCAATAAATCTTCTTCAAGTTTATCAAATGTATCAAGATCAGTAATACGTGGAAAGCCATACATTACTGATTTGGAAGGAAGTCCTTGACTCACCAGTTCGTTATGAAGATTTTTTAAGGTTTGATGCTGTGTGTTGTCGCTATTGTTGTTAAAAGTAAATTCAGCGTGTTTGTTGGGGTTCTTCAAAGTGATATTAATATACTGTTCGGGATGGTATTGCCATCGCTGTGTTTGCCTGCTTTAAACTGAATAAAAACTGCCCTATTTGTTCCGTTACCATTTGGAATTACGACTTTGGAATCCCAACCACCACCGTGATACTCTTCTGGTGGTGTAAGGCGGTATATTTTTACTTTCTTGTTGTTTTGAGCAATGAGAAATTTTTTTGGAATATCAAAAAACCAATGCAGCCTTGTGGGATATGAAAATCCATTGGGATAACTGAACAATGAGGCAATTTCACACACGATGTTTGTTTCAAGGGTGGATTCATTCAAGGAAACCGGATGAGTTTTTATTTTTTTCGTTTTAGCCATTATAGTTAAATATTAAATACCCGATTAACGTGTTAGTGGGTCATACGCTTGCTGGTAACGTTTTGGCGCTTGACGCAGTGGCGGAATTCGGAACACAAAACTGTCAAAACACCACAAATCTTGATGCGAAGTGGGATGTTCAATTAACCACGTTAACTGCCATTGAGCCAAAAGCTTGTTACAGGCTGGCGTTTTCCAAGTTCGAATTATTACTGTCATTGGATTAATTAGATAAAGATTCTAATACAACTTTTTGTACATTTTGAATCTCTGTATTCATGCCAAATTTATCAAACTTGTATTTCATATATCGTGAATTAAAATCATCATGCGTAGACATTATTATTTGATAGTCAGTGAATTCATTTCGAACAAGTTCAATGAAAGTGTGGATATTTAGATCGTCCATGGTTTGAACGGGATCGTCTATTGATAAGAATTTAAAATGCTCATTCGTATTATAAACTTTATTTAATGATAAGCAAAATGCTAATGACACTACTGCCATTTGCCCTGAACTTAAATGGTAAACAATATCATGATCAGAAGAGTGACCTGTCTTAAAACGAACATTATTACTTAATTCCGTTGAATGTATCTCAACAAATATACCTATACCTTGCTGATAGCTTTGAAGTATTTTACCAGAATAAATATAGAATGGAACTTTTATCCTTTCAATCATTTCTGCCTTATGATCCTGAATGGTTCTATGTACCTTTTCGTAAATTGAATCGACGTTTTCCAACAAACGATTTAGTTTTCCGGCTCGAGATTCCAGGAAAGTTAATCTAGAATTTGCCATCTGTGCATATAAGCCTAGAATGTATTGAGATTTAGCTGCTATCATCTCAGTTGTTAAAGACGAAAGCTTGGCTCTGTCTGCATCAAAATATTCAACGTATAAATGTTTGTTTTCTATTAATTGTTCATTATATAATAACTCCGATAACAGATTCCCTTCAAGGAAAGTTTTGAGTAAAGCTCTTTTTTCGGATATCTCAGTCATTGTTTTTGGCGACTGAGAGAAATTTATCGCCTCCATTCCTGAACTTTCAAGTATGGCATAAGTCGCAAAAATCTCTTCAGTTTTCCCTTTTAAGGCGTAATATTCTCTAAGCAATGCTATAACAGATTGTTCAGTTATAGCATTTACTGCAATAAAAGTCGAAGCCGATTCGGCTATTCTTGAATGGACAGTTTTTATTTGCTCCTCGAGGTTGGCTTTTTGTTGTAATTTCTCTGAATTATAAACTTCCAATGAAACAGTTTTGTTATTTACTGCTTTTTCTAAAGCTTCAAATGATTCAAAATTTGTATCACATAATGGACAATTAGTATCAGAAATATGTTCGGTATGCTTTATGCTTCTAAGTTCTTCAAGTGTTTTATTACGACTGGCATTTATTTCTGAGATTATTTTTCCAATTTCTCCTAAGTCCTGGTTAATTGTTTTAATTCCATTCTCAATTATAGAGTATGCTATATATTCTTCTGGATTTGTTATGAATAAGTCGAAATATTCCTTTGAAATAAAAGCTGTGTTTTGGGTTTGAAGAAAATTGTTGGCTTTGATGATCTTTGAGTTTATCACCTCTATATTCGCAATCAGCTCATCAGTATATATTTTCTTAAATAAAATGGCATTTAGAATCTGTTGTTTAGAAAGTACTTCATCATTAAGCTTTTTGTATTTTATAGATTTCTCATATTCATCAGGAGAGAAATTGTTTTTTAAAATAGTTAATGACGCAAGGATGTCCAGATAAGATCCAAGTTGTTCCCTCGCAGTATTTAATTGATCGAATGGGTTTTCCTTATCAAAGTCGAAATCCTTTTCCTGAAATAATTTTTGATAATCGCCTCTTTGTGTGCTCGGTAAAGATTCTCTTAGTTGTGCCAATTGCTGATTAATCGAAATCTGCTGACGACTTAAATT
>CALCNY010000295.1 GCA_937897585.1 uncultured Chitinophagaceae bacterium
AAAGAAAAATCAACAGCATTCAATGGACTTTATTAATTTAGTCAAAGAACTAGCTAAATAAATGATTGAACCTCTGCTTCTTCGCAGAGGTTTTTTAGAAATAAGATTTACCAGTCCACCAATGGCACCGGCTCCATATAAAGTTGAGGCCGAACCTTTAATCAATTCTACTTGCTTTAAATCAAGTGGCGGAATACTCATCAATCCAAAGCCACCGCTGTAGCCTTCATATAACGGAAGTCCATCGCGTAAAATCTGTGTATATCTTCCATCCAATCCCTGTATACGAACATTTGAATTTCCTGAAACGGCACTTACTTGTTGTATTTGAACACCACTCACATCACCAATTATTCCCAGTACAGTAGCTGGCTTCACTGTACTTTCTTCTTTCATTTCTTCGGCATCCAAAATTTCAATTTTGATGGGTGCTTTCTCAATATTTTGATCAGAACGAGTAGAAGACACTACCGTAACTTCTTCAAGTGATTTTTTAAGTTGTGATAAAGCAATTGGATAAACTTTTTGAGCAACAGCATTATTGATTATCATTTCTCTGGATTCATAACCTATTGCTGTGATGGTAATTTTTTTATTTTGATTCAAAACAAAAGTTGCGATTCCTGAACTATCAGTAATAATAACATTTTTACCATCCTGATTGATTGTTGCAGAAACAATTGGAATTTGAGTTTCAGCATCTACTACTTTTATTGATAAATTATTTTGTGCAGAAATGGTACCGATTTTTAAAATAAAAATCAAAGTAAAAATTCTTTTTATCATGAGTCAATTATTTATTTTATTTTTTTTTGCTTGACTCAATAATGTGAAAATAAATTTATTGAGTAAGTTTTGAATTGTTTGTTTAATTAGAAGCAATGTTCACATTTACATTTCCAGTTCTTTTTAAAACACCCCAACCCTGGTGTTGTCCACGAATGGCTCTTCTGATAGACCTAAAGAGGATTACATACATCAATTGTCTGTAAATAAGCCTTTGTGGAATTAACCAAATTAATTTAGCTATCTTTTCTTTTTCAAATGAAAATGCGACTACACTGGTAAGAACGTCTATTACAAAATAAATCAAATAAAATAATTCGAGTTTGTGTAAACTTGCTGGATCATTGCGATTCCATATGATACCAACAATGAACATAACATCTGCAAGAGGTGCAATCATTGGTAAGATAATCTGAAAAATCAAAATATTAGGCAAGGCAAACAATCCAAGCGACTTAAAAGCAGGATTAAAACAAGCGTCTTTATTTTTCCAGAATGATTGCATGATTCCGTAGTTCCAACGAAAACGTTGTTTCATAAATTGTTTTATTGTTTCAGGTGCTTCTGTAATAGCTATAGCATCTGTGCAACTTACCACTCTGTAATTATTTTTTAAAACCCTTATCGTGAGGTCGCAATCTTCCGCTAATGTATCACTTGTAAAACCTCCAACTTGCTCAACAACTTCTTTTTTAAATGCCCCTATAGCTCCTGGAACAACTGTAATAGCATTTATTAAATCAAATGCTCTTCTCTCAAAATTTTGAGCTGTTATGTATTCAATGCTTTGCCATTTAGTAAGTAAGTTTTTTTCATTTCCTACTTTCACCACGCCAGCAACAGCACCCACAGGATTGTCAGTATTATCATTTTTAATAAAACATTCCATAATTTTTGTTACGGCGTCATTCATCAACTGTGTATCTGCATCAATACAAACTATATAATCAAAAGTAGCATTAGCAATTCCTAGATTCAATGCAGAAGCTTTGCCTCCATTATCTTTTGTAAATAATTTCACTTTAGCATTTTCATGAAATTCATCTTGTAATATTTTAAATGTATTGTCTTTGGAACCATCATCAATAACAACAATTTCAAAAACTTGATAAGTCAGATTTAATAGATTTCTTATCGTTTTAGCAATATTAACTTCTTCATTATAAGCAGGAACTATAATGCTAACCGCCGGCAAATTGATTGGATGAATT
>CALCNY010000296.1 GCA_937897585.1 uncultured Chitinophagaceae bacterium
GGCATCGCAAATTAACGCATGCCCGATCGACACCTCATCTAATGGTGCCACATTCGCCTTAAAAAAGGCCAAATTCTCCAAACTCAAATCGTGCCCCGCATTAATCCCCAAGCCTAATTGGCTCGCGCGAAATGCCGCTTTTCGGTAAGCGGAAACTGCCTGCGTCGGATTTTCCAAAAACAGTTCTGCATACTGTTCGGTATACAATTCAATTCGATTTGTTCCCGTCGTGGACGCCGCTTCCACCATTTCTAAAACGGGGTCCACGAAGATCGAGGTGCGAATACCCGCCTCCTTAAATTGGGCAATTAACGCTTGCAACAAGCCTTGATGTTGAATGGTATCCCAGCCATGGTTGCTGGTTAATTGCCCGGTAGCATCAGGAACCAATGTGACTTGTGTTGGTTTGATGGCTAAAACAAGTTCCACGAATTTATCTTCAGTTGGGTTGCCTTCTATATTGAATTCGGTGGTGATGATTTTTTTTAAATCAAACACATCTTTGTATCGAATATGTCTTTCATCAGGGCGGGGATGTACGGTAATTCCATCTGCTCCGAATCTTTCAATATCTGCAGCTGCTTTTAGAATATCGGGATTGTTGCCACCTCTTGCATTACGTAGTGTAGCGAGTTTGTTGATGTTTACAGAAAGTTTTATCATAGGATTCAAAGGTAATTATTAATGCTATCTAACTCTGGTAATGTATTTAGATCTTCCATTGCAGCCATATCCATTTTTAGCGCATGAAGAAATTGTTGTTAATAAAGAAACAGTAAACAGAATAGCTAATAAATAGTTTACAACAGATGGAGTGAAAATCTTTCTCATTTTGTTTTAGTTTAAGTATTATAAAGTAATGCTATTTATTAAAAACAAAAAAAGATTTTTTTACACATGTTTTATGGTGCTTGGATTAAATCTCTGATTACCACAGACGCGGCTACGGCACCAAATGTAGCCGGTAAATAGGAGATGGTTCCGTAGGCTGACTTTTTAAAGTTTCTTCCATCGGTTAACATGAGACTTTCCTTGATTGGCGGTTCAGGTGAGAAAACAGCCTTGATGCCTTTATAAATATTTTTTCTTTTCAACTCTTTTCGTACTTGTTGGGCAAATGGGCAGATGATGGTTTTAGAAATATCAACCACTTTTAATTGAGTAGGGTCCAATTTGGCACCAGCTCCCATGCTACTTACAATCGGAATTCCTTTGGCAAATGCGGTACTCAAAAAAGTAATTTTAGGTGTGATGCTATCAATGGCATCAACAATATAATCTGGATTGTATTCCATGATTCTTTCAACCATACCCGGACTCACAAATTCCTTCACCACATTAAGTTGAATTTCAGGATTGATTTGTTTGAGTCGATCCGCCATAATATCAGCTTTTGAAACCCCGTGATTTGTAGATAATGCCGGTAATTGTCGATTGCGATTTGTAGGGTCAACAATATCGCCATCAATAATCGTCATTTTGCCAATACCGCTTCTACAAATAAACTCTGCTGCAAATGAGCCCACGCCGCCCATACCAACCACCATCACATGTTTGGTGTTGAGCTTTTTTACGGTGTCTTCTCCAATCAACAAACTTGTTCTGCCTAACCAAGAAATATCTTCCATTAGAATTTTGTAGTTTTAAAAATGCTATTCAGATTTTTTTTGATTTGCAAACTTAGTTGTTCTGTAGAAATGTTTTTGATTTTTGCAGCTTGTTTATAAATATCATCAATGCAGCTATCGCTATCGTCTGTTTCAAGGAAAATGTTTTCCAATGAAATCTTTGAAAAAACACTTTCAACTGAAGGTTTCATTAAGTGTTTGCCAAATGAGAGGTAATATCCGTATTCAAGAACTTTGTTGGCTGTTTCTAATTTATTATTAAACCCATGGAAAATCACAGGAGAGGTCCTGTTGTATTCTTTTAGTAATGTCAAGCACTCCTGATGTGCTTTCACACAGTGAATGATGATAGGTTTGGCAATTTCATTTGCCCACAAAATTTGTTCAATAAAAACTTTTTCTTGCAATTTGAAATCGGTTGTACACAATCTATCTAATCCACATTCTCCAATGGCTATTACATTTTTTTGTTGGCTTGCGATTTTCATTTGAGCCAATTCTTCTTTTATGGTGTTAGAATCAATATACCAGGGATGAATTCCAACTGAATAATTAAATAGTGAATTCAATTGGTCAAAATGGGCATGAAGATTTTGAATGCTCCACTCATCGTTGTTATGAGGCTGGTGTGTATGGATGTTGATGAGCAGGGGGATGAAAATTTAAAATTCAAAATTAATAGAATATTTTAGTTCAAAAGGTTTAAAAGGTTCAATTAGTTCAAGAGGTTAGATTTAGATGCTAAAATGATCAAAACCTATTGAACCTTTTTAACTAATTGAACCTATTGAACAAAAAAGGAAACCCTCTCCAAAAATGAAGAGGGTCGTTCTCATAAAGTGAATATTATTAGTAACGGTACATATCAGATTTGAATGGACCAACTTTGCTGATGCCTAAGTAATTAGCTTGTTCATCAGAAAGAATATCTAATTCAACACCAATTTTTGCAAGGTGTAAACGAGCTACTTTCTCATCCAAATGCTTAGGTAATACGTATACTTTGTTTTCGTATTTATCAGTGTTAGTCCACAATTCAATTTGAGCCAAAACTTGGTTTGTGAATGAATTACTCATTACAAAACTTGGGTGACCAGTTGCACAACCTAAGTTTACCAAACGACCTTCAGCCAAAACGATTACTTCTTTTCCTTCGATGCTATATAAATCAACTTGTGGTTTGATAGTATCTTTTGATTCGCCATAATTATCGTTCAACCATGCCATATCGATTTCGATATCGAAGTGACCGATGTTACAAACGATAGCTTTGTCTTTCATTGCTCTGAAATGGTTTTCAGTAATCAAATCACGGCAACCACTAGCAGTTACAACGATATCAGCTTCTTTTACAGCATCAATCATTTTCTTAACTTCAAATCCGTCCATTGCAGCTTGTAAAGCACAGATAGGATCGATTTCGGTAACGATTACACGAGCGCCTGCTCCACGTAAACTCAATGCAGAACCTTTACCCACATCACCGTATCCACCTACAACAGCAACTTTACCAGCCATCATTACGTCAGTAGCACGACGAATCGCATCTACCAATGATTCTTGACAACCGTATTTATTATCGAATTTAGATTTTGTAACTGAATCGTTTACGTTGATTGCAGGAATTGGTAAAGTACCATTAGCCATACGCTCATATAAACGATGTACACCTGTAGTTGTTTCTTCGCTCAATCCTTTGATATTCGCGATTAACTCAGGGTATTTATCAAACACCATGTTTGTCAAATCACCACCATCATCCAAAATCATGTTTAATGGTTTGTCTGCACTTCCGAAGAATAAAGTTTGTTCGATACACCAGTCAGCTTCTTCAATAGTTTGGCCTTTCCAAGCGTAAACTCCGATACCTGCTTCAGCAATAGCCGCAGCAGCCTGATCTTGTGTAGAGAAGATATTACAGCTGCTCCATTTAACTTCAGCACCTAATTCAATTAAGGTTTCGATTAAAACTGCAGTTTGGATAGTCATGTGTAAACATCCTGCGATTCTTGCACCAGCTAATGGTTTTGAAGCAGCATATTCTTTTCTGATACTCATCAAACCTGGCATTTCAGCTTCAGCCAATTTGATTTCTTTACGGCCCCATGCAGCCAGACTCATGTCTTTTACCTTATTTTTCAAGGAAAAGTCGATTGATGTTAGTGTATTTGACATTTGTTTTGTTTTTAGAATGCAAACTTACCATCTAAATAATGATATTCTAAATACTATTTAAAAAATAGGAAAAAGATATTTTATTATTTATTTTTGAAGAATAAAATATAATTAAAGTATGAAAAAGACAGTGAAAAAAGAACAAGTCACTATTTCAATACCTGCTCTTGATAAGATTGATCTGTCTATTTTAAAATTATTACAGGAAAATGCCCGTGCCACAGTAAAAGAAATTGCAGCCAAGGTGCATTTGAGTACAACGCCTGTGCATGAACGCATCAAAAGAATGGAACAATCCGGTGTCATCAAACAATATGCAACATTAGTTGATCACACCAAAGTAAAAAAGGGCTTGATGGTCATTTGTTATGTTTCATTAAAAGAACATAGTAAAAACGCCGGTATTAAATTCATTAAATCAATCAACGCCTTAAATGAAGTGGTGGAATGTTACAACATCAGCGGTGAATTTGATTTCATGCTTAAAGTGGTGGAAGAAAATATGGACAGCTATTATGATTTTCACGTTAATCGTTTAAGCCAAATTGAAAACATGGGAAATGTACAGAGCGTATTTGTGATGGGGGTGATCAAGCAGACGCATCAGTTGGTGTGGTAGTAAGTGATGTTACAAAGGTTTCAAAGGTTCAAAATGTTCAAAAGGTTTGGGCCAATTATTTGATCAATAGCCCACGGTTTCAACCGTGGGAAAATAATAATTAAAGCAGACGCATCGGTTGTTGTGTAGGGGATGCGGTTGCAAAGGTTTAAAAGGTTCAAAAGGTTTGAGGTGAATTTGAACTCATTGAACATTTTGAACCTATTGAACAATTCTAAACAAAACATAATCATTCATGTAAAATCCCTCACCAATATCAATATCTTCTTCTCGTAGAATTTCATACCCGAGTTTTTGATAAAATGCTAATGCATTATTATAGCGGTTTACATTAAGTTCAATACTGCCGTTACCTTTTTTTCTGATTTCGCTGTAAATGGATTCGAGCAATAACTTGCCAATACCTTTTTGTTGCTGATTTGGCAACACATATAATTTGTGAAGTCGGTGGTGATTGTTTTGATTTTCGTATGTTGAGAAACTCGCAAAGCCAATGGCAGCGTTGTTTTCATCAACTGCTACAATAAATCGATGTCCTAAATTTTCTTGCTGTTGTTGTAATGAATCAATGGCATAAATTTTATCAAGCATGTAATCAAGTTGCTCCTGAGTAACAATTTTTCCATAAGCATCTGGCCAGGTTTCAAAAGCAATTTGACGAATGGTTTCAAAATCTTTGCTGTCAATTATGCATTTCATCATCATTTACTTTGTAATGATTTTTACATTAGGTGCATAGAAAGGATGTCCTTGTGCATCTTTGGCAATCACATCAAAGAAATACAATTCTTCACCGGCAACAAGACTTTCCTTGATAATGTTTGTCCATTTTACAGGAAGTGGAGTAGATGTAAAATAATCAGAAGCGATACTGAAAGTAGGAGTGAACTTACCGGTTTCCTCGTCTTCTGTCATAGCCTTTCTCTTGTATAAAAACTGATAATAAGTAATTGTCAGTGGATTGTTTTTATCATCAGTTACTTTTAAAGAAGCGCCAATCAATGCCTTCGCTTGGTCTATAGGCATTACAACAGAGTCTTTGGCAACACCAAGAACGGTGAATAGTTTCGGTGGTTTTATTTTTATAGCTGTTGTAGATTTTTTTGCTAGTATTTTTTTCTGAGCAAATGTCAGATTACATAAAAACATTAGCATGAAAAGAATCGCCAGGTATTTTGTTTGTTTCATTTTAATAAAATTAAGTGGCCAAAGTACAACACATATTTTTCTGTAGTATTGATTTAACTTTTTAATGACAAGTTTTATTGATTTAAAATTGCCAGGCTTTCTTCAATCACTTTGATTTTGGTTTCAGCATCGGATTTTTTCTTTTGTTCCAATGCCAATACTTCAGACTTTGCATTTTGAACAAATTTTTCATTACCCAATTTCTTTTCTACTGTAGCCAAAAATCCAATTAAGTGATTCAGCTCTTTTTCCAAATCAGATTTTTGTGAAGCTGTGTCAATTGGTTGTTCTGTAACCACATAAAATTTATCCTTTCCTATTACTGTTGTAAAAGAGCCATTGATATTATCATGAGTAAACTCAATGGACTGTGCATTTACCTGCTTTGATAAAATACTTTCGATAGAAGAGAATACGGCTTTGTTATCTGTTTGAATAAATAACTTGATGCTTTCTTTTGGTTTAAGTTGTTGTTTGTTTCTTACATCTCGTAAACCGCTGATGGCGTTCTTTAATAACAAACCATTATTTAGTACAACCGCATTTGGAGCAGTTGCATTTTGGTATTGTTTGATGCATAAATCTTCGTTTGTTTCTTTAAGAAGATGGAAAATCTCTTCAGAAACAAATGGCATAAATGGATGAAGCAGCTGCATCAGTTCAGTAAAATAGCCAATTGTTTTTTCATACACATTTTTTGAAATCGGTTGTTCGAAACCTGGTTTAATCCATTCTAAATACCAACTGCAGAAATCATCCCAAATCAAAGAGTAAATTGTTTTCAATGCTTCGCTCAATCTGAATTGCTGCATCATGGTTTCAACTTCAATGCTTACTTCGTTTAATCTGTTTTGGAACCACTCAATGGCAAAGCTGCTTTCGTCTGCATCAGTTTCAGCTTGTCGACCTTCCCACATTTTTATTAGCTTGAGTGCATTCCAGATTTTGTTATTGAAATTTCTGCCTTGTTCCAAAGCCGATTCATCAAACAAAATATCATTACCGGCAGGTGAGGCAATCATGATACCGAAACGTGTGGCATCGGCACCATATTGATCTATCAATGCTAATAAGTCTGGTGAGTTGCCCAAACTCTTGCTCATTTTTCTTCCTTGCTTATCTCTCACAATTCCTGTGAAATAAACTTCCTGAAATGGCTTTGCATCCATGTATTCAAATCCCGCCATAATCATACGTGCCACCCAGAAGAAAATAATTTCAGGTGCTGTAACTAAAGTGTCGGTAGGATAGTAATATTTTATTTCTTCATTATTGGGATTGCTATAGCCTTTGAAAACTTCGAAAGGCCATAACCAGCTGCTGAACCAAGTGTCCAGACAATCTTCATCTTGCTTTAAAGTAGCGTTTGCAATGCCATGTTCTTTTTCAAACACGGCAATGGCATCGGCTTCATTTATGGCAACCACAAATTTTCCATCAGCATCATACCAAGCAGGTATGCGATGTCCCCACCACAACTGGCGACTGATGCACCAATCTTTGATGTTCTCCATCCAATGGCGGTAAACATTTTTAAATTTGGCAGGATAGAATTTTATTTCCTCTTCCATTACAGCCTTAAGAGCAGGAGAGGAGATTTCTTTCATGCTTAACCACCACTGCAAACTCAAGCGAGGTTCTACCACTACATCCGTTCTTTCACTGTATCCAACCTCACTGGTATATTCTTCTGTTTTTAATAAGTAACCTTTTTCTTCCAATTCAACAGCAATTTTTTTACGCACTTCGAATCTGTCCATACCTACATAAATCTGTGCAGCTTCGCTCAATGTGCCATTGTCGTTGAATACATCAATAACTTCTAGATTATGCTTTTGTCCCAGCGTGTAATCGTTAACGTCATGTGCGGGTGTAACTTTCAAAGCACCTGTTCCGAAGTCCATGGTTACATAATCATCAGCAATGATTTGAATTCTTCTGTTGATTAATGGAACAAAAGCGTATTTACCATGAAGGTGTTTATATCTTTCATCGTCTGGATGTACGCAAATGGCTGCATCACCCATGATGGTTTCCGGACGAACGGTGGCGATGATGATATGGTCGTCTGTGCCTTCAATGGCATATTTTAAATGATAAAGCTTTTGTTTGGTTTCTTTACGGATTACTTCTTCATCACTTAAAGCAGTAAGCGCTTTTACATCCCAGTTGATCATTCTTTTGCCACGATAGATAGCACCTTTTTGATGTAAGTCCACAAAGATTTTAATTACGGAATCGTAATAATCTTTATCCATGGTAAAAGTGGTGCGGTCCCAATCGAGTGAGCAGCCCAGTTTTTTAAGCTGTTGCAAAATGATACCACCATATTTTTCTTTCCATTCCCAGGCGTAGGAAAGAAACTCTTCTCTGCTTAAAGAGGATTTGGTAATGCCTCTTTCTCTGAGCATGGCCACCACTTTGGCTTCTGTAGCAATCGAGGCGTGGTCTGTTCCCGGAACCCAACATGCATTTTTGCCTGTCATGCGTGCACGACGAATTAAAATATCCTGAATGGTATTATTGAGGCAATGTCCCATGTGAAGTACACCAGTAACATTAGGAGGCGGCATTACAATAGTATAAGGCGTTCTGCTATCAGGAGTACTTTTAAAATATTCTTTATCAAGCCAATGGCTATACCATTTTTGTTCTGCAGACTGGTGTTCAAAATTTTTACTTAATTCCATATTTTTAAGGAAAGTTTCTTTAATTATAATTTGTGAGCAAAAATAAAGAAACAAAGCTGTAATTATTCTGAAATAAGTAATACCTTAATCGCCCTTTATAAAATGTATTCAATTGTAGATATAGAGATCGGAAGAGC
>CALCNY010000297.1 GCA_937897585.1 uncultured Chitinophagaceae bacterium
CATCCAGAATTTTTCCATATTGCGATTGCCATTGCGGATTGGTTTGTAATTTGGAAGTGAACTCGGCTTGATAATCCAGCTTTTTTTGAATGGCATTAGATTTAGTTAATCCGAGCACTTCCCCTTGCCATTTTTTATAAGCATTTTCAATACTTGCATATTTAGCGGCATATTGAATTTTTATTTGTTCATCTTTGGTCATGTATGATTTCATCAACTCAAGCGCTTCATGTCTGATCTTAATTTTTGCCGGATCATTTACTGTCATGATTTGCTTGATAGCAGCAGCACTCAAGTATTCATTGGTCCTTCCTGGAAATCCAAATACCATGGTGAAGTCGCCTTCTTTCATTCCTTTCAAAGAAATGGTCAATGATTTTTTAGGCACATAAGGAACATTTTCTGGAGAGAATTCTGCAGGATGATTGTTCTTGTCGGCGTAGATTCTAAACATTGAAAAATCGCCTGTATGACGAGGCCACATCCAGTTGTCGGTGTCTTTACCGAAGTTGCCGATTGATGCAGGAGGAGCACCTACCAAACGTACATCCTTATACGTTTCAGTTACAAATAAAAAATATTTATTGCCTTCAAAGAAAGGTCTGATGATGATATCTTGATACGTTTCTTTTTTATAATCTTTTTTTAATTGAGCAATATTTTTATCAATAACAGCCTGTCTTTCTTTTTCCGATAAGTTGCTATTAACGTCTTTTAGAATCGTATTGGTTACTTCATCAATGCTGATGATGAATGATACAAACAATCCTTGGTTTTGTAATTCCTGATTTTTATTATAAGCCCAGAATCCGTCACGGATGTAATTGTGATCTAATGAAGAATGATTTTGTACGGCGTCAAAACCGCAATGGTGATTGGTTAAAATTAATCCCTGATTTGAAATTACTTCGGCGGTGCAAAATCCACCCAGACTTACAATGGCATCTTTTAAACTTCCTTTGTTGATATTGTAAATGTCTGATGCATTTATTTTCATGCCCAGCTTTTTCATTTGCTTTTCATTCAGTGTTTGCAAGAGTTGTGGCAACCACATGCCTTCATCAGCAAAGGTTTGAAATGAAATAAAAATAAAAACAATCAGTAAGCTTAATTTATTTTTCATCATTAAGGATTTTCTATTTTAATAAAACTTTTGCCAGTCTTTTTACTTCAGCAATTTCAGCGTCGGTTAAAGGTTCTCTGTGTTTAATTTTAGATTGTAAAAATAAGGCCATTTTGTGTTGTGGAAACTTTTTTAGGATGTCTTCCAGCAAGGGTTCGATTTCATTTGTTTTTTCTGGTTCTGGCGCCTTTGTGATTTTTTCAGATTTATATCTGTTTGGCTTTTTTTTGATGATGGCTTCCAAAGTGGCGAGCTTTGCTGTTGTAATGATTCCAGATTGTTGCGCCTTGGCATAAAGTCCCTCTAATTGTTTTTTGCTCAATCCACCAAGATTGCAATACTGATGATGCAGGCTTCCGATGAAAACATTATCAGGCTTAGCTGTTTTTAATGTTTCGAGGATTTGGAGGGTGATGTCGAGGGGCATTAATGTTTGGCGTTTGTTGTTTGGTTTTTATTGTTGGTTATGCCGACGAAGGTCTCTGACCGAGTCATTTTAAAACACTGCGCTAGTTTAACTAAAAAAAACTTATTAACCCCAATATTAAAATTTATTAGAGTTAATAAGTTTTATAAAACATTTGAAACGTATTGAACCTTTCAAACCTTTTGAACATTTTAGATATCTATCGCCTCGCCATAAGCCGCTGCTGTAGCTTCTTTCAAACCTTCACTCATAGTTGGGTGAGGGTGAACTGCATTAAGGATTTCGTGGGCAGTAGTCTCTAATTTGCGGGCAACAACAGCTTCAGCAATCATTTCTGTTACGTTGTTACCAATCATATGACAACCTAAGAACTCTCCGTATTTAGCATCATAAATTACTTTTACAAAACCTTCAGTAGTTCCACCTGCAACAGCTTTTCCGCTGGCGATGAATGGGAACTTACCTACTTTGATTTCATAACCAGCTTCTTTAGCCGCTTTTTCAGTGTAACCTACTGAAGCAATTTCAGGAGAAGTATATGTACAACCAGGGATATTGTTGTAATCCATTGGTTGTGGTTTGTGTCCGCTTAAATGTTCAGCGGCATTGATGCCTTCTTTAGCAGCAACGTGTGCTAATGCTTGTCCTGGTGTGCAATCACCAATAGCGTATAAACCTGCAACACTAGTTTGTTGATTGGCATCAACTATGATTTTACCTTTATCAGTTTTTACACCTAATGATTCTAATCCGATATTTTCAATGTTGGCAACAACACCTACAGCACTTAACAAAATATCTGCTTCTAACACAACTTCACCAGTAGCTGTTTTTACTGTTGCTTTCACGCCTGCACCTGAAGTATCCACTTTGGTTACTTCGCTGCTGGTCATGATGGTCATGCCTTGTTTTTTGAATTGTTTTTCCATTTCCTTGCTGATGTCTTCATCTTCAACAGGAACGATTCTTGGTAAGAATTCAACGATAGTAACGTTTGTGCCCATGCTATTGTAGAAATAAGCGAACTCACTTCCAATAGCACCACTACCACAAATGATGATACTTTTTGGCTGTGAAGGTAGCGTCATCGCTTCTCTGTATCCAATGATTTTTTTACCATCAATAGGCATGGTAGGTAATTGACGTGCACGACCACCGGTTGCAAGAATGATATTTTTAGCTTCAACGATTTGTTTTGTGTTATCAGCAGCTGTTACTTCAAGTTTGGTAGAAGAAATCAATTTGCCATTTCCCATGATCACATCAATCTTATTTTTCTTCATCAAAAACTGAATGCCCTTACTCATTTTATCAGCCACACCACGACTACGTTTGATTACATTTACAAAATCAGCAGTAGCTTTATCAATCGTGATACCATAATCTGCAGCATGTTTGGTGTATTCATATACTTGAGCACTTTTCAATAATGCTTTTGTTGGGATACAACCCCAGTTGAGGCAAATGCCACCTAGGCTTTCTCTTTCAACAATTGCTACTTTTTTTCCTAATTGACTAGCTCTGATTGCAGCAGGGTATCCACCCGGTCCGCTTCCTAAAACGATTACGTCGTATGCCATGATTTTTTAGTTTTAATAATTGTACGCGAAAATAACTTGAAATAGGGGATTGACCAAAGGTAAATGCAGTCATTTTTCAATGATAACGATTGCATGAGTAGAAATTTTTTATTTTCTGAAATGAGAAGGGGGCTGGATAGACTGGATAAAGCTAGATAAGCTAGATAGGCTGGATAGGCTGATTACAATTTTGTTCAAAAGGTTCAGTAGGTTCAATTAGTTTAAAAAGTTGCATGAAAGTTTTGAAAATCGCCCAACCCCACAATAAACACCAAACACCAAACACCAAACACCAAACCCCAAACATCAAACTTCTTTTCCCCGCTTATCTGCAATGATTTTCATCGAACTAATACTGACATTTAGTTCAAAGCCGATTAGGATGGCCATTGAGTTGATGTAGATTAATGCCATTACCATCATGATAGTACCGATGGAACCATAAAGTACATTGTACTTTCCGAAGTTATTCACGAATATGGAAAATCCTACAGACGACAATACACTCAAGAACGTCGTAGTAATGGTTCCCGGTGTGATGAGCCGCCATCTTTTTTCAACTGATGGGGCATATTTGAAAATAAAGCCAACAGTCATAAATATCAGCACCAAGATGAAAATCCATCTGGTGTTAGAAATAACTTCTCGCCAAAAATGGCTGGCCACAATCCACTTTAAAAGCGCTCCCTGAGAAATCAGCAACACAAAATAGCCAAAGAACAATCCGAAAATAATGATGGTCAATTTTATGGCAGTCCATCTTTCAACTATGCCGATTCTTTTTTCAAAACCTACGTGATTTTTTTTATTGAATGATCTAATTAAACCCATCATCGCATTGGATGCGAAATACAATGAAAACAACAATCCAAATGACAAGAGTGCAATCTTACTGTCGTAAATAAATGAATCTACAAATTTAATCAGCTCACGGTTATACACTCTGGATGGGATAATGTCATAAATGATACTATGCAATTCCGTTTGTATCGTATGCTTGGAAATAAATGGAAGATTAGGAATCAACGTAAACAAGAATAACAACGATGGAGGTATTGCCATGATGAAATTATAAGAAATGGCTGATGCTCTTTCATTGAGTCCATGTGTTTTCAATTGACGATAAAAAAAACCGAGTACATCATATAAAGGAACGCCTTCAAATCCCGGTAGGATAAGCGTTTTACTCCTCTTTACAAAAAAAGCAAGAGGCGTTTTGGTGATTAATATGCGTTCGAATTTTGTCAAGGTTTTTGTTGTGATTTACTATTCATCAAATTGTCTAAAGCAGCTTGATAAGCTTTGGCAAATTGTAAATGTTCACTGTAAGTTGAGGCGAAGTTAGAGTAACCACCAAAATCAGGTTTGGCAACAAAGAAAATATAATCTGTTTTAGGCGCATCCAAAACGGCATCAATGGTATTGATCGATGGCGTACAGATTGGCCCGGGAGGTAATCCTGTTTTATAATAAGTATTGTATTGTGATGGATAATCTAAATGACCGTGTAAAATTCGTTTCAATCCAAAATCACGCATCGCGTATTTAACGGTCGGGTCGGCTTCGAGTTTCATATTTTTGGAAACACGATTGAAATACACGCTGGCAATTTTTCCTTTATCAGCTTCCATGTTAGTTTCTTCCTCAACGATACTAGCTATTGTGTAAATCTGATCAGGAGTATAGCCTTTCATTTTAGCTTTTTCAGTTCTTTCGCCTTCCCAGAAATAATCATGTTGCTTTTTCAATCTTTCAAATATCTTTTTAAATGAACCATTCCACCAGAATAAATAGGAGTTGGGAATTATTGTCGTCAATACGGTATTGGTATCGAGATGATAGGGTGCCAGTGAGTCGTTGCTTAATAAGAATTTAATAGCTTCTGCAGAATCTGCTTCAAAGTTGTTACCGATTTTTCCGGCAAACTCTTCTTTGGTTCTGATTTTATTGATAACCAACCTTACTTCTGCTTGGTTTCCTGATTTCAGCATTCTAATCAGACTGATGATATTGCTGCCATTTTTGATGCTGAATCTTCCTGCTTTTACATTATGGTTGTAACCTACACGTTTACTAATGATATCAAAAAAGAAGAAGCTGTTCAGTACATGCTGTTCGGATAATTGATTTTTTACTTCATCATAACCTGAGCCAGATTTGATATAGAAATATTTTTCATTTGGAGCTGAAACTACTGGTCCAAAAACATTCCAGCCGGCATAGGCAAGAACTAAGGCAATTATAATTGCAGCAATTTTGATAGTTTTTTTCATGTTTATTTTTAATTCAAAAGTCAAAATTAAAAATTAAAAAAAAAGACAATCCGCAATTTTTGCTTTTTGAATTTTTACTTTTTAATTTAACAGCAGACAAAGTAAAATAAAAAACCCCGCGTTTTAGTGCGGGGCATGATATTTTTACAAAGCTTTTACTTTCCGGAATCTCCGGCAGCTGGCATAGTTGCAGTATTGGCCGGTGCAGGAGCAGGAGCTGGGGCAGGTGCTGTTTTTTGCTGAGGAGTTGTTGAAACGTTGTTCAACAAGTCATTTCCTTTAGCAGCGCCTCCTTCTTTAGGAATGAAAGCTGGTGAAACCAAACAAAGAATACCCACAACAGCAGCAAAAATCCAAGTTCCTTTTTCAAGTACATCTGTAGTTTGCTTTACACCCATCAATTGATTGCCTACACCTCCAAAGGTTCCAGATAAACCGCCACCTTTAGGATTTTGAATTAACACAATAAGCCCTAAAACAATAGAGGCAATAATAATCAATACTCCAAATAATGCTAACATCTTATTTCGCTTTTAAATTTTCAATTTTGCCTGCAAAGTAAGTACTTTTAGCAGGATTCTGCAAACTTAATTTTTCGTAAACTTCATTTGCTTTAGAAATCTTTCCTTGTTGAAGGTAAACTTCAGCCATAGCTTCGGTAATCACTTCAGTTTCTATATTGCTTTTTTCGGCAAGCTGAGCCACATTTTGATCTAGTTGTTTGGGCTCTGGTGGGATATAATTATGCGTTTTCTTGATCGTTTTCAACCACTCGGTGAAGCTTTTTAATTGCTTCCCCAATTTATCGGATGATTGCATCTCATCACTCAGCTTTATGCCTTGTGAGGCAAAGTAGTCTGTAGCGAAAAGAGGTTCAAATAGCATGTCTTCATTAACAGGAGCTTGGTTGGATAAAGCCACCTGACGAGTTAGCAGTTTTTCGAGAACAGGCTCAACAACCGAAATATTTTGCTCTACTTCAGGTTTGACTTCTACTTCTGTATTTTGAGTTTTGGTTTTATCCGTTTGATGCATCTGTAGATGAAGCAAATAGGGATTATTGAAGTGCAAAGCCAATTTTGCTGCTATGGATTTGTATTCAACATGACCGATACCCGTTTCTTTAAGTAAGTAAAAATGAGCCAGACTAAAATAAGGAAACTCTTTAACGACGTCTTGCAACATTACAGCATTGTCGGAATCCCATGCGCTTTTCCCAAACAATTGTTTAAATAAATTCTGATGTTGCATGAGTCAAATGTAATTTATTATACCCAAAAGTCAAATTACCAATTAGAAAATATTTTATTGAATATATCATCTGTCAGATTTTTGACAATATCCGAAGTTAATCCAGCTTCTGCTTGCGACAAACTGATATTGGCATCAAAATCAAAAGTTCTCATAACATCTGCCTCGAAATTCTTTTTCTCATCCAGATTGTTCTTGAAAACCAAATGAAATCCAACCGTTAATCTGTTTCCACTTGAATTGGCACCCGAAATACTTATCGTACTCGTGCTGTATTGAGAAACATAACCGCTAATATCATAGTCTGCATTGTCGTCATTGGTTTGATGCAATCGGGTAGTACCGATAATTTTTAGCTTTACTTTTTCTGTTAACTGAGGACTTAACTGCGGATTTACATAAGAAGCCTTATTCTCAAAATAATTAACCCTGAAAGTTTTCACTTCAATAGGAATGGGAGAAGTGTCATTAAAAGAATATTTACAAGTCGCAAAATTGAAAAGGCTCAACAGGAGGATGCTGAGGAGATAGGTGGACAATTGTTGCTTTTTGGGGAGATTCATTATAAATTTTAGTTGGTTTGGAGTTTGGCGTTTGGCGTTTTTTGTTGATTATTTAAAAGAAATTTTAATTGTTTCATTTTCAGTACATTTTATTAAATAAGTATTTAAATCAGACCAAATACACAACCCCGAACACCAAACCCCAAACGTGTTTTACAAATGCTCTATATCATACTCCTTCAACTTCCTATACAACGTTCTTTCACTGATGCCTAAATCCAACGCGGCGTCTCTGCGTTTGCTTCTGTGTTTTTTGAGGGCTTTGATGATGAGTTCTTTTTCTTTGTCAATGATGCTTAATGATTCTTCCACATCCTCATGCTGTTGAATAGGCGCATGTTGGTCATTTCTTAAAATAACTGCAGGGCCTGAATTTCCATAATTGCCGGAAGCATTGGTATTGATTTCTTTTATTGGGTTTATTACAGAAGCGTCTTGTTGGTAAACCGGGACATGTGTTGCCATACCTGGATTTTGAATCAGCTCGAAAAACATTTTTTTCAGCTCGTTCACATCCTTTTTCATATCGAAAAACAATTTGTACAAAATCTCTCTTTCGTTGGCAAATTCTGTTTGAGTAACTACACCCGGACCACCACTAAGAGCGGGAAATCTGGAATATTGATGTTCCGGTAAAAAAGATTGCAGTTGTTCTCCTGTAATGGTTTTTTCTTTACTCAACACTGAAATCTGTTCAGCTACATTTTTCAATTCTCTTACATTGCCTGGCCATGAATATTTAATCAGTACTTGTTTGGCTTCTTCGGTTAATTGTACAGGAGGCGTTTTGTATTTTTCGCCAAAGTCTGTAGCGAATTTTCGAAACAACAAAATGATATCTTCTTGTCTATCACGCAAAGCGGGTACACGAATGGGCACAGTATTCAAACGATAATATAAATCTTCTCTGAACCTGCCATTATGAGTAAATTCAAGCAATTCTTTGTTGGTGGCAGCAATCACACGCACATCAGTCTTTTGTACTTTGCTGCTTCCCACACGAATGTATTCACCAGCTTCTAGCACACGAAGCAAACGAGCCTGTGTTCCTAAAGGCATTTCGCCAATTTCATCGAGGAAAATGGTTCCGCCATTTACGGTTTCAAAATAGCCTTTACGACTGTCAACTGCTCCGGTGAAAGAACCTTTTTCATGTCCGAATAATTCCGAATCAATCGTGCCTTCAGGAATGGCACCACAGTTTACGGCAATGAAAGGGTTGTGTTTTCTTGCTGATAATGAGTGTATGATTTGTGAAAATACCTCTTTACCCACGCCACTTTCTCCGTTGATTAATACACTCAAATCGGTATTGGCTACCTGTGTGGCAATATTCAATGCATGATTCAATGCTGGCGAATTGCCTATGATGTTAAATCTGTTTTTTATTGATTGCTGGTCCATGTTTCACTATTCTATTATGTTTCCAATAAGGGTTCCGGGAGTGCAGTCATGTACTTTCACCATGACGTAATCTCCTTTTTTATAAGTCAATTTTGGAAATACAATCACTTTGTTCTGATCGTTTCTTCCATGAAATTCATTTTCATTCTTTTTAGAATTGCCTTCGATGAGCACATTGTATGTTTTGCCAACATCTCGTTTCATGCTTTCATGAGAATGTATGCGATGTAAGTCAACCATTTCCTGTAAGCGGCGTTTTTTTACTGCCAAAGGCACATCATCTTTAAATCTTCTGGCCGCTAATGTTCCAGGTCTTTCAGAATAAAAATACATGTAGGCCAAATCGTATTTACAATATTCCATTAAACTCATGGATTCCTGATGATCTTCTTCTGTTTCTGTGCAAAATCCGGTTATCATATCTGTTGAAATGCCACAATCGGGTAGGATTTCCTTGATTCTATTCACTTTCGAAATGTACCATTCTCTGCTATACGTTCTGTTCATCATCTGCAACATACGGGTGCTACCGCTTTGAACAGGCAGGTGAATGTAATTGCAGATGTTGTCGTATTTCTTCATGGTAAACAACACATCATCCGTAATGTCCTTCGGATGTGAAGTCGAAAATCTTACTCTTAATAACGGTGAAATCAACGCCACCTTTTCCATCAATTCAGCAAAGCTTACGTTTGTGCCGGCTTCCTCATCTCTCCAGTAATAACTGTCTACGTTTTGTCCGAGCAGCGTCACTTCTTTGTATCCTTCATTGAAAAGGGCTTCACATTCTGCGATGATGCTGATGGCGCTGCGACTTCTTTCTCTACCTCTGGTAAAAGGAACGACGCAGAAAGAGCACATGTTATTGCAACCGCGCATGATGCTTACAAAGGCATTGATGCCATTACTATTTAGACGAATAGGGGAAATGTCGGCATAAGTTTCATCTCTACTCAAAAGCACATTGATCGCTTTTTGTCCGGTTTCAGCTTCTTCAATTAGAGATGGTAATGTTCTGTAGGCGTCGGGTCCCACAACAAGATCTACCAGTTTTTCTTCTTCCAGCAAATTGCCTTTAAGGCGTTCAGCCATACAACCCAAAATGCCGATTAATAAAGAAGGATTGGCTTTTTTGTATTGTCTGAGTTCAGTCAATCTTTTTCTGATTTTCTCTTCAGCTTTTTCTCTGATGGAACAGGTGTTGATGAGAATGAGATCTGCTTTTTCTGCCTGATTGGTGCAGCCGATGTTTTCTTTTTGAAGAATGGAAGCAATGACTTCACTGTCAGCAAAGTTCATAGCACAACCATAAGATTCAATGTAGAAATGTTTATGATAGGTTTTGCCCTGGTTTTCTATGGGAGAAAATGCCTCACCTTGTCTTGTTTCGTCGTGTGTTTTATCTAACATTAACTCTTGCATGGGAACAAAAAATTGTTGCGCAAAGATAGGAGATTTGAGTTGAAAATGACAGGATGGCAGAGCTTGAATGTTTAGAAGGTTCAAATGGTTTAATAGGTTCAAAAGGTTTTGTTCAGATGGTTAATTGTTGTTCGTAGGAGATAGACTTATTGAACCTTTTGAACATTTTAAACCTATTCAACTTTGTTGCTCAACCAGCTGTTTTTCAATGTAATTATCCATTTTTCTTCCAATTCTTTTTTAGATAAAACAACGTTGTTGAAATAATAAGTTTCGTGGTTAACTTGTTTGTTAGAAACGGCTTCGTTTAATTTCGAAAGAGAGATTTGTATGATATTTTCTCCGTTAAAAAAGGCAAGATTTTGTCGGTTGAATAAATCAGCGTTGTATCTATTTTCAATTTCTTTGATCAGCCTGACAGAACTATCCGTACTGCAACCGCTAACGCCGGAAGCAGTTTCATCGGCTATCAAAATAATAAACTGATTGAAAAATAATTTGCCGAAGCCTTTTACTTTAGCACCATGACTAGTCCAGCTGTCAGTAAATTGATTGAGCAAATCGTCGATTTCAATTTGTTGCTGTTCGGTAAACGTACTGTCGCTTTGATAGATCCACACTCGGGAATCGGGGTGGAAATCGGAGGGAAGGAGGTGATGATATTGTAGGGTCAAGGTCAAAAGTTTAAAATGTTCAAAAGGTTCAAAAAGTTCAAAAGGTTGGGTTACGGAAAATCACAAAACAAATAACGCCAAACACCAAACGCCAAACAACTTCCCCCTTCGGGGGATTGAGGGGGCTCCTAAATAGATGCCGCCACTAATTCCGCAATATCCAGCACCTGCACCTCATCTTCTTTTTCTTTGTTTTTTACGCCGTCGGTGAGCATGGTATTACAAAAAGGACAAGCAGCTGCAATTACGCTAGCTCCGGTTGCCAAGGCTTCGTTACTTCTTTCTATGTTGATGCGCACATCGCCTTTTTCTTCTTCTTTAAACATTTGAGCGCCACCAGCTCCGCAACACAATCCATTGCTTTTGCAGCGTTTCATTTCCACCAAAGCTACGTCCATGGCTTCGAGTACTTTTCTTGGCGCTTCGTAAATATCATTGGCACGACCTAAATAGCAGCTGTCATGGTAAGTGATTTTTTTTCCTTTAAAGCTGCCGTTTTCATTCATCACAATCTTGCCTTCATCTATCAATTGCTGAATAAAAGTGGCGTGGTGAATCACTTCATAATTGCCACCCAAAACAGGATATTCATTTTTGAACACATTAAAACAATGCGGACAAGCGGTAACTATTTTTTTGATTTCATAGCCATTCAAAATCTGAATGTTCTGATAAGCCATCATTTGAAACATAAATTCATTGCCCGCTCTTCTCGCTGGATCTCCGGTGCACATTTCTTCTTTACCGAGTATTGCGTATTTGATGCCTATTTTTTCAAGTATGGTAATAAAGGCCTTGGTTATCTTTTGAGCACGCTGATCAAAGCTTCCGGCGCAGCCCACCCAAAACAAGACTTCGGGTTTTTCGCCTTTCGCCATAAACTCAGCCATGGTTGGTACATGCATATCTGTAAATTTTTCACAACAAAGTAAATGAGTTTTGTTGATTGATGTTTGTACTATTGCATTTAATTTTGAAAAATTAATTACAACTTGAAAAAAATCTGGAAGAAAATAACCCATTGGGAAGCCTGGCCTTTCAATTTGCTGTACGCGCCCATTTCACCGATGTGGTTGTTTTATATCCTGAAATCAAGATCGGTATGGTACTTTACACCCAGTAATCCCAAACTCACTTTCGGCGGTATGGAAGGCGAACCCAAAAGAGAAATGTATGATTTGCTGCCCACTCATTTAATTCCAACAACAGTTAATATTCTTCCTGAAGTTCATTTTGATGAGATCATCAATAAAATTCGTCTTAATAATTTGACTTATCCCTTTATAGTAAAACCAGAAATTGGCGGTCAAGGTATTCTATTCAGAAAAATTGATAATGAAACACAGTTGCGAAACTACCACCAACATGTGCCCATTGAATACATCATACAAGCTATGATTACTTATCCAATGGAAGTCAGTGTTTTTTATATTCGTCATCCAAAAGCTACAAAAGGTAAAGTAACAGGCTTCTTGCATAAGATTCCATTGCATATTGTTGGAGATGGAAAATCATCATTAAGTGAACTCATTCATGCGCATCCAAAAGCCGCAAAAAGATTGGAAGAACATTTGGCTAGACATAAAGATGTACTTGATACCATTCTTCCAACTGGTGAAAAATACATCCTAAGCTACGCAGCTAATCATAATCGCGGCGCCCTTTTCGTAGATTTAAAAGAACATATTGACGAAAACCTAGTGGCAGTTTTTGATCAATTGAGTCATGAAATAAATGATTTCTTTTACGGCAGATACGATATCATGTGCAGCAATGTTGAGGATTTGAAAAATGGTAAGAACTATTCCATTATCGAGTACAATGGCTGTGGCGCTGAACCCAATCATTTTTACGATACTGGTTATTCATTATTCGGTGCTTATGCAGAAATTCTGACGCATTGGAAGGAATTATATCAAATCAGTCGTTACAACAGAAAACAAGGTATTGAACCATGGCCTTTTATAAAAGGGTACAAATTTTTGAAAAAAACAAAAGAGTTGTATAAGGTGATGAGGGAGGTGGATGGGAGGATGGGGTAGATAGGCTGGATAGGCTGGATAGGCTGGATAAGCTAGATAAGCTAGATAAGCTGGATTGGCTGGATAAGCTAGATAGGCTGACAAAGGTCTTTTGACCTCGTCATTATCTTCTCAGCAATGTCTCTTGAAAGGGACGTTGCGTTTTAGAAATTTTTGTTCAAGAGGTTTAATTAGTTCAATATGTTCAATATGTTCAAATCATAAAACAGCTTCAACTTCCCCCTTTGGGGGATTTAGGGGGGCTACAAAACTTCTTCATGCCAAAATTCATCAAAATATTTTCCTGGGGTTTGCTGATTAGTTTTCTTGGTTCATTACCACTCGGAACGCTGAATGTGGCGGCCATGCAAATCGGTATACAGGAAAGCATTGCCAATGCTATGTATTTTTCTATTGGTTCCTTGTTTGTTGAAATGATTTATGTGCGTATTTCTTTGGTAGGTATTGATTGGGTTAGAAAACAAGCGGTGTTGATGAGGGTGATGGAATGGATTACTTTGGCTATTATTTTGGCACTAGCCATTGGTAGCTTTATCGCCGCTATGAAAGAAGGAGGTGAAGCCAAAAATATTATGCTTAACAATAAAATGCATCGGTTTTTTCTTGGAGCTTTTATGAGTGCTATCAATCCTGTTCAAATTCCTTTTTGGTTTGGATGGAGCACTGTTTTGTTTACAAAAAAAATCCTCGAACCTGTAAATGCACAATACAACTTTTACATAATCGGCATTGGCACCGGCACTTTAATGGGCAATGCTGTTTTTATCTTTGGTGGTAAATATATGATGAGTAAAATCGCCAATAGTGAACATTATCTAAATTGGGTGTTAGGTTCAATTTTTGCGATTACGGCGGTGATACAGTTGTGGAAGATGATGAGGAAGAAGAAAGAAGCTGGTTTGTAGTTTGGCGTTTGGTCGCTACGCTTGTTTGGTGTTTTTTGTTTTTGCCACAAAGATTCTGTGTTAAAAACCAATAGTTTTTTTAATTAATTTTACG
>CALCNY010000298.1 GCA_937897585.1 uncultured Chitinophagaceae bacterium
AAGCCAATTGAATCTTCTTTTACAATTAGTAAATACTTATTGTTAGTTTGTTTGTTGTATTTGGCTATTGTGTTTATTAGACGGTCTTCCCCTTTATAGCTTGAGCTACAGCCTGATCCATAATTCTTTCGGCATAAGGTCGGGAGATGTCGTTTAATGCTTCTATTTTTTCATGAATAAGGTCTTTGTTGTCCATGGTTATGGCCAATTGCAAAGCTTGCATCGCGGCTGCAGTTTGAAGAAGTTCCTCTTGTAATAATGAAGAAGCATTTTTATGTAAAAAACTTTCTGTTGTTTTGAGTAATTGCTCCCCTTCAGTTCTGGCTTCTGTTAAGGCACGAATCGCAATATCAGCCTGAGCATTATTAATGGAATCCATGAGCATATTTTCAACATCTTTATCTGTAAGACCATATTGTGGTTTCACTTCAATATGCTGCGCCACGCCACTTCTCAATTCTTTTGCACTCACCGTTAAAATTCCATCTGCATTGATTAAAAACCCAACTTCAACTTTAGGCAATCCTGCAGGCATTCCAGGAATTTGGGTAAGATTGAATTCAGCTAATTTACGGTTGTCTTTTACAAGGTCACGTTCTCCTTGGTAAACACTGATTCTAATAGAAGCTTGTCCATCAACTTGAGTGGTATATTGTCTAGCCGCTTTTGTAGGAATCTTTGCATTTCTTGGAATCAGCACATCCATTAGTCCTCCAGCGGTTTCAATGCCCAAACTTAATGGCGTTATGTCTAGCAATAACAAATCTTTATTGTTTCCTGCCAATATATCGGCTTGAATCGCTGCGCCTAATGCCACCACCAAATCCGGATTAGATTTATCATTCACCATTTTACCAAAAAATTCACCTACCCTATGTTTTACCAATGGCACTCTAGTACTACCTCCTACCATTACAATATTGTGAATAGCTGATTTTTCAACACCAGCATCTTTTAGTGCTTTTTGACAACAGTCGATGGTTTTACTTACCAATGGCATAATCAAATCTTCAAACTCTCCCTTAGTTAACACCAATGGTTTTTCAATAATCATATCTTCAAATACATCGGCACTGCTTAAATATTGCTTTGCGGTCTCTGCTTTCAATCTTAAGGTTTGGGCAAATGCTTTGTCTTCATGAAGGATTTTTTCATCAATCCCCAGTTTTTCTATCCAATGCTGAATGATTACTTTATCAAAATCATCCCCACCTAGATAAGTATCTCCGTTTGTAGACAACACCTCAAAAATTCCATTTTGAATACTAAGAATTGAAACATCAAATGTACCACCACCCAAATCGTAAACGGCTACCAATTCTGGCGTTTCAGATGTTGATGATTGTTGTCCCAAACCACAAGCCAAGCTTGCAGCTGTAGGTTCATTGATAATTCTCAATACATCCAATCCTGCCAATTTACCTGCATCTCTTGTAGCCTGGCGTTGTGCGTCATTAAAATAAGCTGGAACTGTTATCACGGCTTTGTTTACGGGCGTTTTAAGGATGTGTTCGGCGCGTTGTTTCAACTCCTTTAATATAAAAGAAGACAATTCAACCGGTGAGTAAAACTTATTTCCAACTTGAACTTTTACCAAACTATCTGTTCCATCATCAATTACTTTATAAGAAAAAAATCCTGATTGATTGTTAACATCGGCGTAGCTTTTACCCATCAATCTTTTTGCAGAAAAAATTGTTCTTTCTGGCTCCGTTTCTAAATGTAATTTGGCTTCGTCTCCAACAATTACACCTCCATGTTCATCAAAATAAATGACAGAAGGCACCAGCGCCGTAGCATTATGTTCTTTTAATGCAACAGCCTCTTTAGTATCAGGGTGGATGATGGCAATCAAACTGTTTGTTGTACCTAAATCGATACCCACGATGATTTCATCTTTTTGCAAACTTCCGGTAACGAGATTGATTCCTATTTTAGCCATTGTATTTTTTTTGATGCGCGAAGTTAAAAATAAAAAAGGCTGTTTGATGAAAACAGCCTTTTTGAATTTTACCAGATGCGATAAATTACCTCATCAAATACATTTTTCCATACCCTTTATTAAAGTATTTATCGGTGTTATTGTCTTGTGTATTGTACTTGTCAAGAGATTTTCCATTTAAATTGGTTATGACTCTGTAGATGTAAACTCCATTTGCTAGTGGCTGTCCGTACATATCCGTTCCATCCCATTTAAAATCTGTGATGTTTCTTCCGATATGCAAAGGCCCCAATTCATCCTTAGTAATTTCTCTGACGATTTTTCCGGTGATGGTTAATATTTGAATTCTGATATTTTGCGGAACCTGAGAGCCAGTGATGGTAAATACAAATGCTGTAGATCGGGTAAATGGATTGGGATAATTTAGCATGTTAGAAATCATTGGCTTGTTAATCACGCTAAAAACTACGTGATAATCCAAATCGCCAGCTTTGTTACCAACTGCGTCTTTTCCTGAAACAATTAATTCGTATTCTCCATCTTCAGTGAAATAAGGTTTGAAATCAATACTTGCAGTATTATTACCTGATGATAAATCTGCAGGAATAAATCTCATGGTATCTCCAAAATAATAAGTGTGCAAGCTCTGATCCGGGAATCTTACTTGCAAAGCAATTAACGAAGTGTCCTTAAGTGCCAAGAATTTACTTTCATCTTTCAAACTGATAAAAATCTGTGGCTTGCTTGCTACAATGTCTTTGTTTAAAATATGCTCGCCATCGAAAGTAACATCTAGTAAAGGATTGTATTTATCTGCTTTTACAAAAAAGTCTTTATACAACACATTATTGTAATGATACATTTCCGGTTGGTCATTATCAGGATTGAATTCTATAAATAATGTACAACCTCCAACAAGGTTTAAATTTTGAGTATTTATGGTATACAACACATTTAAAGTATCTCCTGAAACCAAGGCTTTTCTTTTTGGAATATCCACGATATGTGGAACATTGTTTTGGTCTGTGATAATAAATTTCACTTTAATCAAACTGTCGAAAGCCACATCACTGATATTTTTAAATGACAATGCGAAATTGATAGGCTCCCCTTGTTCCACGGTATCTTTAAAATTGTACAAAATTCCAGGTGCCACAGCTCCTTCAGGCGCAGGTGTAGCATTGATTCGTAGATATCTCAATTGATTTGGAGTGATGTACTTATCGTCTTTGTTGTTGATTCTAATTTTTACAAAAGGATATTCATGAGCATCAATAAAGCCAAGACTGGTATCTGTTGAAGGATACAATGTTGCTAATTGTTGTGCATTCCCATTTTGACGAATTCCCCAAATATCAAGTTTCACAGAATCAGTAAACTGTGGATCCGATGAATTGCCTCTCCAATGTAAAGAACTCCATTGTGTGGCAGGACCAAAAACAGGCGACTCGATTTTTCCTTCTGTACTTAAAGAATTAAGATTAAATGTTTGGTCGATATAAGATGAATCCTGTGATCCCATAACCTGGGTAGATGAGAAACTTGTACTTCCTTTTTTGAAGAAATATAAGAAAGGCAGATTACGTTTAAAGCTATCTATTTGAGTAAAACCAATTGACTTTAATTTATGATACAAAGAATTTCCAGAACCTAATGCCAGGGTATCGTCCATCCATTGATTGATGTAATTGTTGGTCGACAAACTATTTCCCAGATTTGTTATGGCTACATACATACCATTGGGAATAGAATCAATGAAATCCATGGCGCTTTTTCTGTAGCTCGCCACATTATAAGGATATTCAAAGAAACTTCTGGTAGAATCTTGAATCGCTGTATTACGACAAACGCGATAACTTCCATAGCGTCCATTAGTAGCAGAAACATTTCTATTTGACCATGGTATCAAAGTAGCTGTGTCAAACACATAAAACTGTAAGGAGTTGTAAATGCAGCCATACAATTCAAGTTGATTGAAATCCAGATTTACATTAATTCTGTCGTAATCAAAATAAGGATATAAACCCGTTCTGATAATTAGATTCTTAGGTTCGGTTTTAAAACGGAAAACACGGTCTGCATCCAATTGAATTTCATCAAAATTGGATTTCTGATATTGATAAAAATGAGATTGATTGTAACCGGAAGTACTGGTAGGTAAGTACACAAACGAAAATCCATTCCAAATATAATCGGCTCCGTTTCTGGGAACCATTGCTACACGCCAATAATAAACGGTGCTATCTGTAAATGAAAGATTATTGGGAATAAATTCCACCACACCACCTAATCCAGTTTTGTTATAAATTTTCTTAAACGGTGAATTAAATAATTCTGTAGTATCTACCTCCATTACATAATCTCTGTTTCCGCTTAAAGGATTTGCAGTATTGGCGACAAAAGTTATGTTTTGTCTGTTTACGATTGAAAAATTATTTGGAAATGCAGGCCTTAGTTCATCTTCAAAAATGTAAAAATCTTTGCTGATGGTATTGTTAGTTTCAAACTGTTCTTCAATTCTGTCGGTAGCATCCAAGGTAACAGTAATGCGGTTTAAACCTTTATCGGTAGTAGGAATAATAGGTACGGTAAGCTCAATCGAATCAACACTTTTTATCGCAGGTATTAGTTGACTGTATAAAATTCTGATGGTATCATTAGGTAATTTGCGTTTAACCGTAACTGATATGGAATCGCCTACTGCCTTTCCAATGTTCTGCATTTTAATTTTAAGATTGAAACTATTGTCTGCAACTGAAATAATGTTTGGACTGATTTTAACCAAAGGTTCTTCAATAACGAAATCGGGTTTAGGAAACGAATTGATTTTAATAGCAGGATCCGCATGTAAATTGATTTCTTCCACATGTATGCGAGTAAAGAAATCAAGTGAAGGATTATTGCCACCTAATTCTGCAGATAGCGACTTAATCTGATTGCCAATAGTATTACCATACATGGTTTTGCTGAAACGTGTATACAAAGCAGTATTATAGAAATTCAAAAATGGTGGAATGCCAAAATGGGTATCCGCTAAAAATCCAATACTACCGCGTTGTGGGGCCAACACATATTTTTCAGAAACTGATAAATTGCCGGTTAAACGAAGTGGATCAAAAATATAATAATTACCAGCACTGCATCCACTAACATTAAAGAAAGGATATTTTCCAGCATTGTTGTAAATGTCTGGATTGCTGAGATTGAATTCAAAAGTATTTGCAGAGGAATGTCCGAAATAACCAACAAAACCAAGTCCTTCATTAAACAAATCCTCTATTCGCTGGCTGCTGGCTTGCTGTACGGCCCCGGTGGAGGTTTTAGAAAATGTTTCTACATGAGCACCAAACAAGGTGTCTTCAGCAATTTGCTTGTAACCATTCATGTAGTTTTTGAAGGTCATGTTTTCAAGACTGTCTTTTCCTCCTGCAACATGAATAAAGTTTTTCATCCAGCCTTTCCCATCAATTGTAGCTCCAGGTATGTTTTGTGCATTTTCATATTCAATTACTTTTTGCAGGTAGTCATTTACTTCATCTCCATCAATTGCGCCCAACCTTCCGATAGGCAATAATGGAACTGCCAAACCGGGAGATGAAGCCAATAAAACATCAGATGCTGGCCAACCGAATGTAGTGACCAAATTCAATTTTTCACTTATCGGGTCTGATTCATTCACTCTTTGATCAATGTAATTGACGCCTCTTCCTATGATAAATACATAATTGGGAGATTGAAAAAATTGTGTTGTAGCATAGCGAATGAAATCCCTTACCGAACCCGGATGGTGTTTGATGCCAAATCCAAATTGATCGGTAAGTTCATTGATGTCATAAATTTTTGCATTATAACCACCTCCTGAAATCGAACTTCGATATGAGCGATACGCTTCTACATAATTATTTCCATTGCCATTATTATACAAAACAGGATTGGAAACAATTAAATAATTACCCTGATTATCAGGATTAGAGAAATTGACAAAATTTCTTTCTGTCAATGAATTGATATTTTGTGGCGTCTCCTTATTCATCAAGATAAACTTTCGGGTTTGCGTAGACGCAGGCAATACAAATTTTACTTTTCCGGGAGTAGAATTGATCTCACCAAGATAACGGATACCATTGGTGATATCATATAAAACAGGAGCTGTTGTTCCGTAATTAAAATTGTCAATAACTAGATAATTTCCTGCAGCAGAAGGCTCTATTTTAAAGGAAAAATATCTGGCATTGGTAAAATTGAAAGTTGCGGGGTAAGTTAATCCAATACTGGCAACTACAATTCTGTCGTAGATATTTGTTGAGGTACTATTCACAAATACTGGAAGGTAACTCGTGTTTTGTTGCAACAATGATAGCGGTAAGTTTTGGAAATTCAATTTCTGATAACTGAAATAATCCATGTTAACAGCGTTTCCATAAGGAGCAGCTGTAATTTCATTTAGATTTAATTTGATTTTTAAATTTCTAGTATTGGGTGCGGCTCCTACTGCATTGACACGAACTGAAAGGCCATTTGCAGGTCCTGCCATGTACACATTCAAATCGAAAAATTCTTTAGCCAAATCGCAACATGGAGCAGTTACTACACTAGACCAACCTTCGCCTGGGTCATAAGCTGCGGAGTATACATATTCACCAACAGGCTTTGCTTCACCTCTGTTGATTTGGTCTTTGTAATAAAAGTCAACATCTCTCATGAAATAAGCATCCGGCGTAGCATTGCTGGGTGCCGTGTTACTGGCTGTTATATAACGCAAATTTGCGCCGCCTGAATTCACTGTTAAAAAATAAGCCACAGTATCGGTTTCCAAACTGTATCTATCTGCCAATTGAAAATCTGAATTGCGATACAATTCATTGTCTGGCTTCCCATCATTCATCTCACCCCAGAATTCAATGAAATCCGAAGGACCTAAAATTGTATTACTAACTGAAGTGAATAAACGAACTTCTACGCCATTTCTCCATAATTGAAAATCATTGGCATTGATATTATTCAAACCTGCAGCTGCAAGAGTAGACTGAGGTATTCTACACAAAGTATCTTTGGCAATTCTGAATTTGTAATACGTCTTGTTATAATCAATCCAACTGTTATTCAATTGCGCATGTAGTTTTGCAGCAAAGAAAAACATGAAAAAGAAAATAATTTTTTTAAACATAGTTAACCTGTTAATGTTATTTTTCATTCTTTTTAATCAGATTGAATTTCAATGAGAATACGTGAGTATATAATGGACTCGACTGATTAGCAAGATTGGTAAACGCATAATCAATAGTCACATTTTTAATTTTAAATCCTGCTCCAAGTGAAGGCTGGTAAATCCAAACCTTTTTTTGATTCAAGGTATCCGCATCTGCTAATGCTTTCTGAAAATTGGTGATACCTGCTCTTACAAAAAATACTTTTTTGATTTCTGCTTCTACACCTAAGTGTGGATCAATGCTCGTAAATTTGGAACTGATGATAGTATTTCTCTTGCCATCAAAAGTCAGATCTAAATTGGCTTCTGCGGACAGTTTTACAGACTTGTTGATATCGAATTTATAATTACCTCCGATTACCAATCGAGGCGAAGTAAGTTCAGTTGATTTTAAAGGAATATCATTATTGGTCAGATATAGCACTTGCTTTTCTCTTTCAGTAAAATGAAAAGACCAAGCATTGAAAGTCGTTGTCAAATCACGGGCAACTGCAGCCAGACGCCATTTTTTTCCAATCATATTTACACCTAAGTCTACACCAAAACCCCAGGCATTGGCGAATGAACCTACTTTTCGGTAAATGACTTTTGTATTACCGCCAATGTTTAAAGTATAATCATTTGTCTTTTTTAATTCCTGAGCATAAGAAAACAAAAATGCATAATCAGCAGAAGAGAAAGATTGGATGTTGTTGTAATTTAAACTCCCATCAGGTTCTACAAGAAAAAGTGTATTAGGAATATCATCAACAGCAAATCTTAGCAATGAAAATCCGAGAGTGCTTTTTTTGTCTTTTGTAGGAATCGCTAAAGCTGCAAAATCATATTTGGCAATGCCAGCGAAATAATCGGCATGCATGAGTGCCAAGTTGGGATGGTCTTTTACTTCAGTCAGGCCTGCAGGATTCCAATAGCCAGAAGTGGCGTCATCAACAGAAGCGATTTGCGCATTTCCCATGGCGAGTCCTCTTGCACCTGCTCCAATATTTAAAAATTCATTGGAATAAGTTCTGAATTGCGCCTTTGTAATAAAGGGAAACGTTAATAAAAAAATGAAGATTAAAACAACCAAGAACTTGAAGCATTTACTCAAGCTTTTTTTATAAAAGAAATTAATGGAACGCGATTTTATTGTTATCATTTTGGGATTACGTTGGATGATTTCAAATTTACAACTATAAAATCTTTTTGCAACATAAAAAGCCATCAATAAATCAGTTTTTTCAACAACTACAGCTGATTTTTTACTGAAGAATAAAAGACATTCTGATAATTTTTGCTCATTTTTGCAAAAACATAAAAAGAACAAGTCAATAGTTATGAACCAACTTATCAAGGAATTGCAGTGGAGAGGAATGATACAAGATATTATGCCCGGAACAGAAGAACAACTCAATAAAGAAATGACCTCAGCTTATGTGGGCTTCGATCCAACAGCTGACAGTTTGCATATTGGGAGTTTGGTGCCCATTTTATTGTTGGTTCATTTGCAAAAAGCTGGACATAAACCCATTGCGTTGGTGGGTGGTGCGACTGGCATGGTGGGCGATCCAAGTGGAAAAAGTGAAGAAAGAAACATGCTGAGCGAAGACGATTTAAATAAAAATGTAGTTGGTGTTAGAAATCAGTTGATGCAGTTTTTAAATTTTGATACTTCATTACCCAATGCTGCCGAATTGGTGAATAATTACGATTGGTTCAAAGGCATCAGCTTTCTGGAATTTATCAGAGATGCTGGAAAGCATATCACTGTTAATTACATGATGGCGAAAGACAGTGTGAAGAAAAGATTGGAAGGCGATAATGGCATGTCATTTACCGAATTCACTTACCAATTGGTACAAGGTTTTGATTTTTACTGGTTGTATAAAAATATGAATTGCAAATTGCAAATGGGCGGCAGTGATCAGTGGGGAAATATCGTTACCGGTACAGAATTAATCAGAAGAAAAATTGGTGGTGAAGCATTTGCATTTACTTGTCCGCTGATTAAAAAAGCCGACGGAGGTAAATTCGGTAAAACAGAAAAAGGAAATATCTGGTTGGATGCCAATAAAACAACTCCTTATCAGTTCTATCAGTTTTGGTTAAACGCTTCTGATGCCGATGCGGCAACATGGATTAAAATATTTACGTTCTTGCCACAAGATGAAATTAATGCATTAATTGCAGCACACGAAAGCAATCCAGCAGATAGAATTTTACAGAAAAAATTGGCTGAAGAACTCACTATTTTTGTTCATGGAAAATCAGAATTTGATAAGGCCGTAGAAACCACACAGAAATTATTTTCAAATACAAAGGCGCCAATCGATGCATTGAGTGTTGAAGATTTGGAATCTATTGAAGGCATTGTAAGTTCAGACTATGCTGCTGATAAAATCAATGCTGGTGTTGATATATTGAGTTTCTTAACAGAGAATGCTGTTTTTGAGAGTAAAGGCGCGGCACGAAAAATGTTGCAGAATGGTGGCGTGAGTATCAACAGGGAAAAGATTTCCGATATGCAAATGTTGGTGGAGAAGAAACATTTGTTGCATGATAAATTTATTTTGGTACAGGTGGGGAAGAAGAATTATTATTTGGTTTCGATTTAAGGCCCCCTCAATCCCCCAAGGGGGACTTTGATTATGTTTTGCTTAGGGTCGCCACGAATTCACTAATTGTTTTTTTAGTAAAAAATTCTGTTTGCTCCCCTCTCTATTGGAGAGGGGTTTGGGGTGAGGCTTTTCATGAGATGATGACATTATTATGTCACAAATCCCACTTCTACATTTTACATTCGATATTTTACATTCTACATTTTTATAAACTCAACCTCAAACACAAATTCACCACTCTCCCATCAATTGGCGCCCATAACGCTTTGAATTGAGGATTGGAAATTGAACCTGTATACAACGCTTCTTTTCTACTTTGGCGGTAATCCAAAATATTCTCGCAATTCAATACGAGATGACATTGTTTGGCAATGGTATAATCAATCATAGCTGCCATAAATAAATAAGATGGCGTCTTTGTATAATCTTGTCGGTATTGATAGCCATTGAAAGAACTCTCTACACAAAATCTCGCTTTACCCTCCCACTCACGCGTAAGCATATACGACATTCTGTATTTTGGAGTGAGCGGCACAAATTGATTTTCAGAAAGGTATTTTCTTTCAGCAATGGTATAAGTGAATCCAGCATACAATTCCCAATCTTCTAATTTTAATTTGATATAAGTATCAAAACCCTTGGTAACAATAGGTTTTGATGCATTGGCAAATGAAACCGTTCCGTTGGATTGTTCTGTTGCAATTACAGGAGAATTCAACTGCGTAAGAAAAAACGCATGATTGATAAAGATTGAATTTCCTTCACCCCATTTGGCTTTGTAGTTGACTTCAGCATTGTAACCATAAGAACGCTCAGGTTTAACAGCAGTCCCAATTGGTAAGATATTGATGATGGCATAATCATTAATCTGAGGTGCTAAAGCATCTGGTATTTTATAACCTGCTCCAAATCCCGCTCTTGTCCCCCATTTTGAATTCAGCTGATGGAAAAATGAAACCCTGGGCAACACGAAATTGCCGTAGGTCATGTGATAATCATTACGCAAACCCATCTCAACAGTTGTATTGGATTTGAATTTATAGGCATATTGCAAAAATGCACCAACCGTATTGTTGTTTACTTTGTTTATATAAGCACTATCGCCCGATATTTTTTTAAATTGATTCCCTGAAAAATTTACACCACCCACCCAGTTGTGACTTTTCTGATTAATTAAAATGGAGGCTTCAGAAAAATAGTCCACCTGACCGGCATTGAAATTATATTCATGA
>CALCNY010000299.1 GCA_937897585.1 uncultured Chitinophagaceae bacterium
ATCTGTTTGAAGTATCAGAAATACTTGTTGGTGTTCCATTTTTAAATTGAGCTACTAATTTTCTGCCAAGAAAATCCTGGTATTGACCCCAGTAGCCATAAAGATCAACCAATAATTTTCCACCTTTCAATAAACCTTTATAACCTAACTCGTAAGAAGTCAAAGATTCAGGTTTTAATTGCTTCCAATTGTAGGTAATTGTTTGTCCAACACTGAATGCATTCAAATCATACAATTGTTTATTATCGAAATCGTATTTGGTTTTGAATACTTCGTTACCACCCAATAATCTTACACCACTGCCCACACCTAAATCAATATATTGTTGTTGGTTAGATGGAAAACGATAGGCAGTTTGATAAGACAATCTGATGTGGTTGAATTCCGCCAATTTATAAGTAGCAGTTGCTCTTGGCGTGAAACGACCTTTAAAGTTTTCATTTTTATCATATCTGCCAGAAACTGCCAACTTGATTTTGTTTCCAATTTTTCTAGTTGCTTGTGCATATCCACCATATTCAGAAACACTTATAGGTGAACCCGGAGCATCTGCAAATAAATTGCCATCCGAATTCAATTGATAGTTTTTAAATACACCACCGACAATAATGTCTGCATATTTATGAGTGAATTTTGTGAGGTTGTAATTTCCTTCTGCACTATACAAAGCAGAATGATCAACCAATTTAGCGCCACCTTCCGCTAATGTCAAAGCTCTGATAGAATCAAAAGAATTTTTGAATTGAGCACTATTGTACTCAGGTCTTCCCTGATCTGCAATGGCTCTTGCCTGCGCTTGTGCGATATCATCTGTGTACCCAGCCAATCTGGCGTTCACATATGCTTGTGTATATTGAGCATACCAACCATTTGAACCACCACTTTCTTTCCAAGACTCATTAAATAATCTTGTTGCCACAGTAGTATTATATGAATTACCAGAATTCTCCTGAGTAGTGAATGCTCTGAAATTCCAGTCTTTGTTGTTCAACTCAAATTTGTACTGTCCCATTTTGAAATTCTCGAGAGAATATCTTTCACTACCGGTATAAGTAGTATTCCCTGTTCCCCAATAACCTGCCAAGATGGCTTCAGTATTAGCTGATACTTTATAATGAAGTGAACCACCTAATTTAAAGTTGATGGTGGTTGGATTAACCACTTGGTTTTCCTGATAACCTGTGCGAGAAACATTGATAGCACGACCACCATTCAAAGTATCTAAAAAGTTATGTAGGAAAGGCAATTGACCTGAGATAGCAGGGAACACATTTGATCTGATATCTATAGTAGTTTCATCTCCATAAACATTGATACCATCATAGTTTGGATCAGAAGCTCTGGTACCACCTTTTACATTACCGCCTGTAGCTAATCTTGCATAGTTTCTGTAATCAGAACCTAACCAATCCTGTGCACTGATGTATTCAACATTCATTTTGAAAGCAAATTTTTCATTTAGTTTCTTTGCCCAGCGAACGGTGAAATTGTGGTATGAAGACATATCTTGTTGATCATCCCCGATATGCATGACTCCTTCTTTTGCCAATACAGAAAGACCTTGATATTTAAATGGATTCTTGCTGGTTAACAACAAGGTTCCATTCATACCACCAGAGCCATATAACGCGGAAGATGCACCTGACAACAATTCCATATTATCAACATCTAATTCGCTCAAACCAATAATTGAAGAAACTGGAAAATTCAAACCTGGAGCTTGATTATCCATTCCATCAACCAATTGATTGAAACGAGTGTTACCACTAGAATTAAAACCACGTGTTGTTGGTGTAACAAAAGTTAATGAAGAGGTTGTAATATCAACACCCTTTAAAGATTTCAAAATATCATAGTAATTAGCGGCGCCAGAATTTCTAATGGCAGCAGAATTTACTCTTTCAACTGAAACTGGTGATTCCAGAATTTTCTCCGGAACACGAGATGCTGAAACTACAATCTCTTGTCCTAATGTACTGGCAGGATTTAAACTTACTGAAAGTTTAGCGCCGGCATCAGAAACTACCATTTCTTTTGTTTCAAATCCAATTGAAGAAAACACAATAGTTACGGGTAATGATTTTGCACTGATACTGAAAGAACCTTTATCACTGCTGAAAGTGCCTTGTCCGGCTCCTTTTACTGTAACTGAAACAGCAGATAAATTTTCATTTGATTGGCTGTTTTTAACGTTACCGCTGATGGTTACATTTTGAGCGTTGGCTCCAATAATAAAAATATTGGACAGCAAAAATGCAACCAAAAAGCTTTTCATTTTTCTCATATTTGGTTGTTTTGGTTTTTAATGTGTAGCAAAATAAGGAATGTAGCTTTGTTACCGAAATTTAATTTTCAAACACTTGTTGAAATCTTAATGTAAGAAACCTACTTATAAATCAAACAGTGTTATAACTTTACAGCATGCCTGATTTTCAATTCCCCGAACAAACCCAATATTACAAAGGAAAAGTAAGAGATGTTTATACCATTAAAGACAAATGGTTAGTAATGATAGCCAGCGACAGAATTTCCGCTTTTGATGTGATACTTCCCCATCCTATTCCGTTTAAAGGACAAGTGCTTAATCAAATTGCAGCTCATATGCTTAATGCTTGCAGTGATATTTGTCCCAATTGGTTAATGAGTTCACCTGCTCCTAATGTGAGCATTGGTCGTAAATGCGAACCTTTCAAAATCGAAATGGTAGTAAGAGGTACGCTTACTGGTCATGCTTGGAGAACTTACAATTCTGGCAAAAGAATTTTATGTGGCGCGTCTATGCCAGATGGAATGAAAGAAAATGATTTTTTCCCAACGCCAATTATTACACCTTCCACAAAAGCTGCAGAAGGACATGATGAAGATATTTCCGCTGAAGAAATTATTGCCAACGGTTTGGCCACAAAAGAAGAATGGGAAACTTTATGCAAATATGCCCTTCAATTGTTTGAAAGAGGAAAAGCCATTGCCGACAAACAAGGATTAATTCTTGCAGACACAAAATATGAATTCGGTAAAATTGGAAATGAAATTTATCTAATGGATGAAATTCATACACCCGACTCATCCAGATATTTTATCAAAGAAGGATTTGATGAAAGACAAGCCAATGGCGAAAGACAAAAACAATTAAGTAAAGAATTTGTAAGAGAATGGCTCATTCAAAATAATTTCATGGGTAAAGAAGGACAAACCGTTCCTGAAATGAGCGAAGCTTGGATCAATGAAATCAGTAGTCGTTATATCGAGCTTTATGAAAAAGTAATTGGAGAGAAATTTATTCCGGAAAAGTTGACTAATGAAGAAACTTTTGACAGAATTATTGAGGCGTTGAAGTTTTAAATTTTGTTGTTTGGTGTTTGGTCGCTTTGCTTGTTTGGTGTTTTTTGTTGGATGGTTTAACGCCAAACACCAAACGCCAAACGAAAATTATTCCTCCACAATTTCTCCATAATCCACAAACAACTCTTCTCCCGCTTTTATATCCCTCAACGTTTCAAAATCTTCGCCTTCATTAATTGACATGATATTTGGCTCATCGGCATGATTTAAATATACCACCAAATCCATCATTTTGAATCCATATTCAGGAACATAATAATTTTCTTCATCAAACAAACAAAAATTCTCCACCAAAAATCGACTATGCTCAGGTAAAGCTGCGATTTCTTCTTTTGTGATTTTTATCCATTCTGAGGTATCTCTCGAAAACAATCCACGCTGACCTTTAGGAATATCTATCAACGCAAATACGCCAATGCCCGCAATTAAGGATGGGCGAAGGGTGACGTAAGTATGAAGAGAAAGCTCTGCTAGAAGTTCGTTTTTGGTCATTAGAGATTTGTTTAAAAGGTTCAATATGTTCAATAAGTTCAATATGTAAGATAATTATTGAAGCAGGCTCTTTTTTTTAATAAGCGGTTTCAAGTAGGTAATGAAACCTTTTGAACCTATTGAACCTTTTAAACTTATTGAACCTACTGAACATATTAAACCTATTGGACCTTTTTTCCCACCACATAAATCACCGAGCTACATTTCTTTTTATCGAAAAGGGCATTTATGTTCGACATGGCTCCTATAATAAACGCCATAATGATATTACCTTTTTTATTTTTTATATGCTGGCTGAGCATACTCACATAAAAGCTATCAAACCACATTGGCTTAACAGACATCAACTTCAAACCATGCATATTCAACAGCATTTCCATGCTTTGTGGCGAGAAATGATATAAGTGTCTAGGTACATCATAAGCAGCCCAATGTTGTTCGTAATGAGAGGCGTCGTATGATGTATAATTGGGCACAGCAATGAAGATGCGACCATCATCCTTTATTAAATTGTGAAGCGCATTTATATAATCATGTAATTGATGAACATGCTCCAATACATGCCACATGGTAATGGCATCGTATGAATTTGGAGGCAATTGAAAAAGCTCCTCAGGATTTTGTGTTTTGATCTTGTATAATTTTTCGGCATTTTTTGAAGCTTTCTTATCCGGCTCTAAGCCTGTGATATTCCACCCTGCTGTTTTCATTTCATTTAAAAATGCACCGGTACCACAACCAACATCTAGTA
>CALCNY010000300.1 GCA_937897585.1 uncultured Chitinophagaceae bacterium
TCATTTTTGAAGTTAAAGGAAAATTCACTGCAGCTTCTTTTGCTGAGCATCTCAAAGAAAAAAATATCTTTTGCATTGCCATATCAGCTACACAAGTAAGAATGGTGACTCATTTGGATGTTACGGAAGAGATGGTTGGGCGGCTGATTGAATCCATAGAAAGAATGTGATAATTTGATGATTCGATGATGAAGGTGTCATTTTTCCAATAACTAATTTTCAAATTATCAAATCATCTAATTAAATTAAATTGCGACCATAAATTAAAATATGTTACCAAAAATCAACCCAACACAAACCGCTGCCTGGAAAGCGTTAGCTGCTCATTTTGAAGTTTTAAAAAGCGGCAGTATAAAAAGTCAATTTGAAAACAATCAAAATAGATTTGAAGAATTCAGCATCACTCAAGGCGATATTCTTTTTGATTATTCTAAAAACAATATCAATAACACGACAATTGAACACTTAATTCAGCTTGCTAACGAATGCGAATTACCAGCTGCGATCAAAGCCATGTTTGATGGTGAAAAAATCAATGAAACAGAAAATAGAGCTGTATTACATACCGCTTTGAGAAATTTCTCTTCAAATCCTGTTGTTACAGATGGGAAAAATGTAATGCCAGACATTAGAAAAGTATTAGACCAAATGAATGAATGTTGCAATAATATTCATGAAGGATTTTGGAAAGGCTATACCGGAAAAAAAATAAAATACATTGTAAATATTGGTATTGGAGGCAGCGATTTAGGACCGGTAATGGTAACTGAAGCGCTAAAACCTTATTGGATAAAAGGGATTCAAACTTATTTTGTTAGTAACGTTGATGGTACACATATTTCTGAAACATTGAAAAAAGTAAATGCTGAAGAAACCATATTTTTAATCGCCAGTAAGACATTTACCACACAAGAAACCATGACCAACGCTCATTCTGCAAGAGCATGGTTTTTAAGTCAGGGTGCAATGGAAAAAGACATCGCCAAACATTTCATTGCCTTAAGTACAAACGCTGCTGAGGTTATAAAATTCGGAATCGACCCGGCTAATATGTTTGAATTTTGGGATTGGGTTGGTGGCAGATATAGTTTGTGGAGCGCCATTGGATTATCAATTGCCTTAACCATTGGCTACGACAATTTTGAATATCTGCTTAAAGGTGCAGAAGCCGCCGATATTCATTTTAGAACTGCTTCTTTCGAAAAAAACATTCCTGTTTTGATGGCATTAATTGGCATCTGGCATAGAAATTTCTTCAACGCACCAACAGAAGCCATTCTACCCTACGACCAATACATGCACAGATTTGCAGCTTATTTTCAGCAAGGAAATATGGAGAGCAATGGCAAGTATATCGACAGAAACGGGAATAAAGTTGATTATGAAACAGGACCAGTTATTTGGGGCGAACCCGGAACGAATGGCCAGCATGCATTTTATCAGTTAATTCATCAAGGCACACAAATTATCCCTTGCGATTTCATTGTTGCTGCTCAATCGCATAATCCGGTTGGCGACCACCAGCAAAAATTATTGAGCAATTACTTTGCACAAACCGAAGCGCTAATGAATGGTACTGACCATGAAAATCCTTATCGCGTTTTTGAAGGCAACAGACCTACCAATTCATTTTTGATTAAGAAAATTACACCTTATACACTTGGACAAATGGTGGCTTATTATGAGCACAAAATATTTGTTCAAGGCATCATCTGGAATGTTTACAGTTTTGATCAATGGGGCGTTGAACTTGGGAAAATACTGGCAAATAAAATCTTACCTGAGTTGCTGAATAATGACACAATCACTTCTCATGATGTGTCCACAAATGGATTGATTAATGCGTATAAAAAAATGAGATAAGAATCATTGTTTAATAGGTTCAAGAGGTTCAATTCGTTCAATGTTGTTGCATCAACCTTTTGAACGAATTGAACCTTTTAAACATCTTGAACCTTAATACTTTATTTTTTCTTTCCTTCCTCTAAACTTTCATTTAATACTGAAGCAACTCCTTTTTCAATGAATAGTTTGATATCTTTTACTTTGTTATTTGAAATAACTCTTAAAGTGTAAATACCACCTGCTAGATTAGACTCTGAAAAATGTTTTGTATAAAATCCAGACTCAGTTTTTGCTGAATATTTTTTTACAATTTTTCCATTAATGTCAATAAT
>CALCNY010000301.1 GCA_937897585.1 uncultured Chitinophagaceae bacterium
ATTTTATATTCAAGTCTTGCGTTAATTCTGTGGTTGAAATTATCTGCAGTAGCATTGCTGTTTTTTATAGTAGTCAAATTATCTTGAAAAAGCTCGTTGTTGGTTAATGATAAATTGCTGTTATTGCTATTGTTGAAAAAATAACTTGCAGTAATCGTAGTTTTAGGATTCCATTTATCACTATAATTAATACCAATGGCGTTGGTTGTACTGATACCTGTTGCTTGATCTGTAGTAAAGGATTCTGCAGGTCCACCAGGTCCTCTAAAGTTTCCCATAGACATAGGAGAACGTTGATTACTACTACTTCCCGAAATTCCTAATAAATCCTGTGAACCAAAATTCTGTTGGTTGATGTTATTGAAATTTCCTACAAAAGATAATCTTCTGTCTTTTTTAAAGAAACTGATATTACCACCTGCCGAATATGTTTTATCAGTTCCAACGCCTGCATAAATCCTTCCGAATTGAGCATTACTGATGCCGGCTTTGGTAATGATATTAATAGATTTTTGAGAGTTCCCATCGTCTATGCCTGTCAGTTGTGCTTGGTCGCTAAGTCTGTCGAATACCTGAACCTTATCTACTACACTTGCGGGAATATTTTTTAATGCAGCAGTAGCGTCATCTCCAAAAAAGTCTTTTCCATCAACGGTAACTTTTTTCACTTGTTCGCCATGGGCTGTGATGGTGCCATTTCTATCAATTGAAATACCTGGCATTTTTTTAACCAAATCTTCTGTTGTGGCATCAGGATTTACTTTGTATTGACTCGCGCTGTACTGAGCAGTATCATCTTTCTGACTTACCGCTGGAGCTTTGGCAATGATCGTAATTGTCGAAAGGTCTTTAGTTTCATTTTCTAAATAAACAGTTCCAATATTTTTATTTCCAGTCCCCATTGTCAACGATATCGATATTTTTTTATAACCAACAGCAGATATCATAATATTGTATTCACCTTCATTCACATTCATGAATTGAAAATTACCTATGCTATCTGAAATGGTGTTTTGAAGTACTATATTTTTTTCTTTTGCGATTAATGACAAACTGGCCCTTTTAATGGCAACATTATTTATTTTGTCTGCAATATTTCCGTTTAAGCTTGACTGTTGTGAATAGCCGACAAAACCGGAGAGTAAAAAGGATAGAAACAACAAAATGGTTTTCATAATTGGGGATTTATTTTGCATTTATTTAAATAGTAAAGAGTATTTTATTTTGAACTGAAAGAATTATCTTGCGAACTCAAATTTATTACGATTATGGAGTACAAAAAATTAGTAGCTGTTACCGGGCTTAGCGGTTTGTTTGAATTGATATCTTCTAAAGCCGATGGCGGATTGGTTCGTTCTTTAGATGACAAAAGTACCAAATTTGTAAGCAACAGAGCGCACAGTTTTTCTCATTTGGAAAGCATAGAGATTTATACAACAGGTGAAAATGTAAATCTGGTTGATGTTTTTAATGCTATGAAATCTAGCAGCGAAAATTTACCTGAAGCCAATGACCCAAAGTTGGTGAAAGCATATTTTGAAAAAGTTTTTCCTCAAATGGATTTTCAGCGTGTTTATGGTAGCGACATGAAGAAAATGGTAAAGTGGTTCGAAATTCTTTCCAAAAACAATATTGAAATTAAATTATCTGATGAAGGCAGTGAGGATATGCCTGCTGAACAAGTTGCTGAGAAAAAAACAGCAGCTGCAGCAAAATCTGCTCCTAAAGCGGCTGCAGTAAAAAATGCACCTGCAAAGAAAATCAACACACCTAGAAAGATGGCTTAACATCTGTCTTCTGATTAAAAAAATAAATTCCGCCTTGGGCGGTTTTTTTCTGATATTAATTTAAACATTATTCCCTGGCTTTGGCTTTAAGACCAATACTGGGGAATATTCTTTTGACAAACTATATTATGACGTACACAGCAGACATTAAAAAAACAGCCCGCCATTACTTACCAACTGAATTCGTAGTTGCCGAATGGAGTAGTTTAGAACCTTATTTTAAAGAGTTATTAGAAAGAGATATAACTACTGTTCCTGCTCTCGAAAAATGGTTGGTGGATCAAAGTGAGCTTGAAGCGGCTATCAGTGAAGATGCTTGCTGGCGTCAGATAAAAATGACCTGCGATACCCAAAATAAAGAACTAGAAGATTCTTTCAATTTTTTCTGTCTGGAAATTCAACCTCAAATTCAGCCTTATGCAGATTTGCTGAATAAAAAATTATTGGCTGCTCCTTCACTACATTCTCTTGATGCAAATAAATATTTCACTTATCTGAGAAATGTAAAAAAGAGCATCGAATTATTTAGAGAAGAGAATATTCCCCTACAAGCTGAAGTTGCGGTATTACAACAACAATACGGGCAAATTACAGGTGCAATGACCATTGATGTTGATGGTAAAACATACACACTACAACAGGCTGGAAAATTTCTACAAAGTCATTATAGAAAATTAAGAGAAGAAGTTTATCATAAAATTCAACAAAGAAGATTGCAGGATAAAGAAAAACTGGATGAGCTTTTTGATAAACTGGTTTCTATAAGAAATAAAACTGCTGTGAACGCAGGCTTTGAAAGTTATATCGATTACAGATTCAAAGAACTTGGCCGTTTCGATTATCAAAAAGAAGATTGTTTTAAATTTCATGAAGCAGTGAAATTGCATATTCTTCCATTGGTAAATGAAATCTATAAAAAGAAAAAAGCAGCACTTGGTGTTGAGCAATTACGTCCATGGGATTTGGAAGCAGAGCCCGAAGGCATTACGCCATTAAGACCATTCAAAACAGGAGAGGAGTTGCTTCAAAAATCAATCGCATGTTTTCAACAACTCAATCCTTTCTTTGCAGATTGTCTTTCTAAAATGAAAGAAATGAATCATCTTGATTTGGAAAGCAGACAAGGCAAAGCTCCCGGCGGCTACAATTGCCCGTTAGCTGAAAGTGGTGCGCCTTTCATTTTCATGAATGCAGCCGGACAAATGCATGATGTCACCACAATGGTACACGAAGGTGGACATGCGGTACATTCATTCTTAGCGCATCATCTCGAACTCAGCGGTTTCAAAGAATATCCAATGGAAATAGCTGAAGTGGCAAGTATGGCTATGGAATTGTTCAGCATGGATTACTGGAATAGTTTTTTTGATAACAATGAAGATTTACAAAGAGCTAAAGAACATCAACTCGAAAGGACCATCACCATCTTCCCATGGATTGCGATTATTGATAAATTCCAATATTGGTTGTATCAGCATCCCGTTCATACTCATCAGGAAAGAACTGATGCCTGGGTTTCAATTTTAAAAGAGTTTACTGATGAAGTGATTGATTTCAGTGGGCTTGACGCTTACAGAAGCAACGCTTGGCAAAGACAATTGCATCTTTATGAAGTTCCTTTTTACTATATTGAATATGGCATTGCTCAATTAGGCGCTATCGGTATGTGGATGCAATTCAAGAAAAATAAAGAAACAGCCATTCAAAACTATTGTAATGCCTTAAGCTTGGGCGGTACAAAAACACTTCCTGAGTTGTATGAGGCAGCCGGACTTTCATTCGACTTTTCTCCGGAAAAAATTAAAGTGTTGATGGAATTTGTAAAATCAGAAATGGCTTAGTTTTTACATTCGTTACATGTTCCTTTCACAATCATTGCGGATTGCAAAGGAACAAATCCTTTTGGAAGTTTAACCTGAGGAACGACAACTTCTTCCATACAAACAGTCTTTTCGCAATCAACACAAATAAAATGCACATGCTCATCATGATGATGACCTGCTTCACATTTGTCTTTACACAATGCATAAAGTATGGTGTTATCAGTGGTAGGAATCTGATGAATAATTCCGTTTTCTGTGAAAGTTTGTAAAGTTCTGTAAACAGTAACTCTGTCAAAATTGACTGCTGTATTTTTTTCAATATCGGCGTGTGCCAAAGCGCCTTCAGTTTTGAGAAACAATTCAAGAATAATTTTTCTGCTATCGGTGATGCTTAGACTATTCCTTTTTAATATGTCAAGTGTTTCTTTCATTAATTAGGTGTGTTGCTGAATCCGTTGAGAAATCTGGTGTGATCTACTTTTTCTTTCATAAGTTCTGGAATGTCAATCATCAGCTTTGTTACTTCATCTTCAATCAATCCATCGTAAATGCCTCTAACCCTTCCGTATCTGTCGACCAAAGCAAAAAACTGGGTATGTATAAATTGATTTTCGATTCTTTGAGTGCTGTCAGGTTTTCCATTATCAATCATATAACCTTGGCGCGCCATTTTATATAATTGAGCTTTATCACCGGTAAGGAAAAACCATTTTTTATTGTCAGTGATTAATGCGCTGTCATTATTATTTCTCAGTTTATAAGTACCGTCATTGATTTGATACAATTCGCCAGTCAACATTCTAGATTCGTAATGTTTCAATACATTGACGCTGTCTGTTTCGGGCATGCATGTATGTGAGAGCACAAGAAAATCTGATTCGTCTTTGAATTTCTCATAAATTCTTCTCATGTTCACATTCATTTTTGGACAAATGCCTTTGCAACTTGTAAAAAAGAAATCGGCAACATATACTTTGCCTTCTGTCTTCTGAGAATTCATTATTTTGCCATTTTGGTCGGTAAATGAAAACTCAGGTATTGCAGGGTTGATAACGGCCAGTTTAGCATCGCTGAATTGGTGCTCATTTTTTATAGCCAAAAAAAACAGAAGTAAAAGCACTCCAAAAAATCCCAGATAGATAAACAGTTTTTTGTTTTTTGTAAAATTTATCATTGCAGTGCAAAGGTAATCATCATTGCTATTTTTTTCTTTTAAAAAACTAGAAAGTTGCAACGATATTGCAAAAGCCATAACTTTGTCTGCGATGAATATTAAATTAAACTGGGATGGGTTGGGCATTGCGACATCTATTTTGTGCGCTATACATTGTGGTCTTTTACCAATATTGTTGCCGGCATTGCCATTATTTGGTATCAATATCGTACATAATGCAACTTTCGAATGGGGAATGATAACTCTGGCATTTTTTGTAGGTATTTACTCGCTTTATCATGGATTTAAAAAACATCATCATTCTTATAAACCCATGATTATTTTTATTATCGGGTTCGTATTTTTGATTGTCAAGCAATTTTCAATACACGAATTTATTTTTTTGATTTTTGCCGTTCCATTGATCATAACTGCACATATCAATAATTACAGATTGTGCACAAAAAATAAGTGCAATTCTCCTCATCACAAACATTAATGGATATGCGTAAATTTCTCTTCACAATAGTTATTTTGTTGTTGGTTTTGTCATCTTTAAATGCTCAATCGAAAACTGAAAAGAAAATAATCAATTTGTTGCATCAACAAGATGAATCCTGGAACAAAGGAGATATTGAAAGTTTCATGACAACATACTGGAGTAACGATTCTTTGATGTTTATCGGAAAATCAGGAGTTACGTATGGTTGGAAGAATACGATGAATAATTATAAAAAAGGTTACCCGAATAAGGATGAAATGGGTAAATTAAACTTCAATCTCATACAGATAAAAAAACTATCCCGAAAATATTATCATGTAACTGGTAAGTGGCATCTTACAAGAACTGTAGGGGATTTACAAGGCCATTTCACTTTGTTGGTGAAAAAGATAAAAGGGAAGTGGCTGATTATTTCAGACCACAGCAGTTAATTATAATTTCCAGGTTTTCTTTAAATGTTTGAGTAAAAATAACAGTGAGCCTGTGAAAAAAATATAATAAACAATATTGGTCCAATTGGGTTTGCCTTCAAAAAATCCATAGCCCATATAAATACCTACGAACACATTAATCATCATCCATAACAATACTTTTGAAATAGTATTGACGATTAATACCAGAAAATCCCTTGTCTCATTTTCCATTGCCATGTATGTAAGATAATACAGATGAATTAGTTTATCAATAAATTTTCAAATGAGGCAGTATCTCCGTTGAAAACGTTGAAATCTACTGGGCCTTGAATGCCATTGACTCTGCCTGTTTCATGATGTTGCCAGAAATGCCATTGACGCTTTACACTTGGGTTTTTATTCGCAGTATAATGGGCAATCCATAAAGGATAATCATCAAATTTTCCGGCAAGATGATCTTCATAAAAATCCGCATAAGTATAAATAATTGGCTTTATGCCAAAATGTGCTTCTGTATATTTTAAACAAGTTTGTAATTTTTTACAAAGCAATTCGTCAGAAACGCCGTTAGTATTTTCAATATCAATTACAGGAGGAAGGTCACCTTTTTTTAAACTCACAACCTGAGAATAAAGAATGGCTTGTTGTTTTGCACCGGCTACTAAGACTAAAGTCGCTTCCGGTTCGGTAAAACCTGTGAGGTAATAAAAATAACTATCGTGACGATAAGGATAGTCTGCATCAGCATTGCGCATGACTTCAGGAGCGGTAGGGATGATGGCCACACCGCCACCTTGCGCTTGCATGCGTGCTAAGAGTGCGGCGCGTCGCTTTGCATAAATATTCATACTATTTTTTCCTAACGGATAGGTGCGTTTAATTGATTCAAGCGTTCGACTGTACCAACATCAGTCCAGTCGCCGCGATATAACTCACCACCAATTTTGCCTTGATCTGCAAATTCGCGCAGCAGTGGTGCTAGCTTGGCACTGTCTCCTGCTTGCACGCTATCAAACATGGCAGGTCTATAGACGCCTATGCCTGAGAAGGTGTGAAGTAATTCTCCAGTATTAGCGATGCTGAAATTATGTAAAGCAAAATCACCCTTAGGGTTATGCGCAGGATTTTTTACGAGATACAGCCAAGCCATATCACGTTGATG